>NZ_BAAAMR010000109.1:0-31295 GCF_039529375.1 Actinomadura napierensis | reverse complement strand
TGTCCTGCCGGGGGCCGCGCCCGCCGCCGCGGCACCCCAGAAGGGCGCCAAGCCGCAGGCCCGCCGGGCGCCGTCCGACGGCCGCCAGCGGCGCCTGCCGTCCCGGCGGCGCTGACCCCGCCTCCTCTCCGCCAAGGCCCCGCGGCCCGTGCCGCGGGGCCTTCGCCGTCCCCGACGGCCCGGCATGCTGATACGTGTTCTAGAAGCGGTCCAGGCTCCCGGACCTCCTGTTCGGCACCCGTCCGGCGATTTCGGTAACTAGAACCTGTTGCAGTTTTGCTCCGACCCGCCTAGGGTCGAGACCGTGCGGACACGAGTCACCGAACAATTCGGCATCGAGTACCCGATCTTTGCGTTCAGTCACTGCCGCGACGTGGTCGCGGCGGTGAGCCGCGCCGGCGGCATGGGCGTCCTCGGCGCCCTGTACTTCACCCCCGAGGAGCTCGAGCTCGAGCTGAAGTGGATCGACGAGCACGTCGGCGGCAAGCCCTACGGCGTGGACGTGGTGATGCCCGCCAAGTACGAGGGCGCCGACCTCGGCGACGCCGAGGAGCTCGTCGGCAAGCTGCAGGGCATGATCCCGGCCGAGCACCGGCAGTTCCTGGAGAACCTGCTCGAGGAGCACGGCGTCGAGCCGTCCACCGAGAGCGCGGGCCGGGTGCTGCTCGGCTGGACCGACCAGACGGCCCGGCCGCAGGTCGAGATCGCGCTCAAGCACCCGATCGCGCTGCTGGCCAGCGCCCTCGGCCCGCCGCCCGCCGACGTCGCCGAGCTGGCCCACCAGCACGGCGTCAAGGTCGGCGGCCTGGCCTCCAACGCGCGGCACGCCCGCAAGCAGGTCGAGGCCGGCGTCGACATCATCATCGCGCAGGGCACCGAGGCGGGCGGCCACACCGGGGACGTCTCCACGATGGTCCTCATCCCCGAGGTCGTGGACGCGGTCGGCGAGGACACCATCGTCCTCGCGGCGGGCGGCATCGGCCGCGGCCGGCAGATGGCCGCCGGCCTCGCGCTCGGCGCCGACGGCGTCTGGACCGGGTCCATCTGGCTGACCGTGGACGAGGCCGACACCCCCGAGCGGGCGCTGCCGAAGCTGCTCGCGGCCACCTCCCGCGACACCGTCCGGTCCCGCGCCTGGACCGGCAAGCCCGCGCGCTTCCTCAAGACCGCGTGGACCGAGGCGTGGGAGAGCGAGAAGTCGCCCGGCTACCTGCCGATGCCGATGCAGTTCATGCTGATCGCCGACGCGCTGCCGCGCATCGCCCGGTCCGGCGACGGCGAGCTGGTGACCTTCCCGGTCGGCCAGATCGTCGGCTCGATGAACCAGGTGAAGCCGGCCGCGCAGGTCGTCTACGACCTGATCGAGGAGTACGTCGAGTCCATCGAGCGGCTCAACACCATCACCGAAGGCTGACCCCCGTCAGGGCAGGGACGGCGGCCGGGGCGCGAGCCCCGGCCGCCGCCGCGTTCCCGGACGTCAGAAGCGGGTCATCCACGACAGGGCCCGCGCGACGACGTAGTAGACGACGCCGGCGATCGCCCAGTTGATGTAGAGCTGCTCCTTCGGGTCCGACCGCGTGAACACGTCGTGGAACGGCGTCGCGAGCCAGCGGCCCGTGTTGAGCGTCGCGTGCACCAGGTCGTTGCCCGGATTGGCGCCGCCCCAGGTCAGCAGCATCCCGAGGGCGAGGATGAACGCCGCCGCCCAGCCCGCCGACAGGATCATCGCGCTGACGGGGTTGTGCCGGCTGCGCCGCCACCGCCGCGGTCGCCGCACCACGACGGTCTTCCCGGGGCTCTCGGCCGCGGGCGCCGCCGCCGCCGTGCGCCGAGGCCAGGTCCAGCGTCTGCGGGGCTCCGCCGGGGGCGCGTCGGCCGCCGTCCGTCCCCGTCCCAGGTACCGTCCTATTTGGAGAGCCATCGCCTGCTCAGTCCTTCCATGACCGGCTTGCCCCCAGCTGTGCCTCAGCGGGAAACGCGCAAACGCCGGCCCCTTTACGGACGGCCCGATACCCGCGTCGCGATCACATTTCAGCCGGTGTCGAAACGACCCCGCCCTACGCTGCCGATCATGGAACCCGCGGTCGCCGCCCTCCCGGAGCACGTCGCCATCGAGCCGAGCATCCTGTACTTCGGTACCCCCGTCGTCCTCCTGACCAGCACCAACGAGGACGGCTCGGACAACCTGGCGCCGATGTCGTCGGCCTGGGCGCTCGGCCACACCGTCGTCCTCGGCCTCGGTGCGGAGGGGCAGACCGCCCGCAACCTCCGGGCGCGTCCCGAATTGGTGATCAACGTTCCCGGCCCGGAGCAATGGCAGGCCGTCGAACGGCTGGCCCCGCTCACCGGCCGCGACCCCGTGCCCCCGGCGAAGGCGGCCCTCTTCCGCTTCGAGCGTGACAAGTTCGCCGCCTCCGGCCTGCGGCCCCAGCCCTCCGAGAAGGTCGGCCCGTCCCGCGTCGCCGAATGCCCGCTGCAACTGGAGGCCCGCGCCGAGCGCGTGCGCCCCGGCGCGTCCGGCGGATTCGTCATCGTCGAGGCCGACGTCCTACGCGTGCACGCCGACCCGCGCATCGTCGTCCCCGGCACCGACCACGTGGACCCGGCCGAGTGGAGCCCGCTCATCTACAACTTCCGCCACTACTTCGGCCTGGGCCCCGAACTAGGCCACACCTTCCGCACCGAAACCCCGCGCCCCTCGTAGCCCGGAAGCGGCCACCCCGCCGCACCCCGCACGCCCGGCGCGTTCACTAGCCTCGCCCTCATGCCTCCGCCCCCCGCCCCGGAGCCCCTCGTTCTCCGGCCGTCCGCCCTGCGCTGGGCCGTGTGGAACGCGGCTCTCGCCGCCGTGTTCCTGGTCGTCCTGGCCCTGCTGGTGGTGGGCGGCACCTGGGCGCTCGCCCTGCTGCCGCTCGCGCCGGCGATCGTCCCGTGGCTGGTCTCGTTGAGCCGGATGCCGCCCTGGCGGTGGACGCTCGTCGACGCCCACGGCGTGACGATCCACGGCGGCAGGCCCAATGGACGGATCCTCTGGGCCGAGATCGGAGGGATCTCGTTCCTGCCGCGAGGCGCGGGACCGCCGGGGTACGGGCTCTTCTTCCATACGCACGGCGCCTTGGTGCCGGCGCCATACCGGAGCTTCGGACTGTTCGCCGGAGGCAGGAGGATGGACGCGCTCCTGGAGGGCCTCCTCGCAAGGTCCGGCCCGCACCGCGCCCATATCCGCGCCTCGGCGCCCGGTCCCTGGGCGAGAGCGGGGACACGGGTCGCCATGGGCCTGCTGGCGGCGGTCCTGGCGGGCGGCACCTTCCTCATCGTTCAGGTCGTCAGCCCATGGACGCAGCCCTGGTGGCCCGGACGCGACGAGGCGGGCCGGCTGCCGGCCGGGTGCGCCCTGCTCGACCAAGCCGTGCTCGCACGCTACGTCCCGGGCGCCCCGGTCACCGGTGACGGACCCGCCGACGCCGGCGTACCCGACGACCGGATGTGCGCGTGGGGCACCGACCACGGGCCGCCGGAACTGGGCGTGCAACTGGAGCGGTCGCGGCGCCGGATCGGCGCCGGAGGCGGCGCGTCGGAGGGCGCGCACGATCTCTTCCGCCTCCGGGCCGACGCGACCTGCCCGTCCCGGACGCGGGGCCTCGGCGACGAGGCGTGCACCGGAGTCGACGGTGGCGGGGGCCCGGTGCGGGCCCGGGTCGTCGTCCGGCGGGGGAACGTGCTGGTCACGGTGGACTACACCGCTGAAAAGCCGGCCGCACAGGCGTCCTCCGACGCGCGCCGGCTGGCCGGTCTCGTGCTGGCCTCCGTCGCCTTCGAGTGACGGGGACGCCCCACCGGCGAGCAGGGGCCGTGCCGTTCGCCGCCGAGGGCGTCCGCGGCATGGAGGCGGTCGTAGCGGTCGACGTCGCCGGCCATGGCCGCGCCTTCCGAGCCGCCCGGTCATCGGCGCCTGGGCGGGAGGCTATTCGCCCTGATCGGCGATCCGGTCGACGTGGTCGACCGTGATCAGCTGGTCCTGCACCACGTACATGACGCGATAGGGCCCGACCCGGAGGCGGTGGTACTCGCCCCGGACGAAGGCTTCGGGGGGACGGGGGTCGTCCGCCAACAGGTCAATGGCGGCCAGCAGGCGGCGCATGCCGTCCTGGTCGCGCATGAACCGTGCCGCGGACCTCTTGGCCGCAGGCGACCATTCGATCTTCACTCGGCTTCCCCGAGGAGGAAGCGCGTGACCTCCTCGTGGGACATCGCCCCCGGACGGCCCGCCGCCTCCCATTCTTGGAACTCCGCGTACATCGCTTCGGCGTCGGCCTCCTCGATGTCATCGGCCGTCGCGCGACGTTCGAGCGCCTTCATCCGCCGGAGGTCGCGCAGGGGGACCACGGCTGCGGCTTCGCCGCCCAGATGAATGACTTCGTACGGCTCGGTCGTCGCCTCCACCGGAGTGGGCTCGATCGGTTCTGCGCTCATGTGTCCGGAGCCTACAGCGCCGGAGCGACAGAGCACCGGCGCTGCTCGGACGACGTCCCTTTCGTGGGGAAGGTTCTATTTGCCGTGGTAGATGGGGTCGCGCTTTTCCTTGAAGGCCTTGGAGCCCTCCTTGGCGTCCTCGGAGGCGAAGACGGGCCAGCCGATCTCGTCGGAGACCTTGAGGGCCTCCTCCTCGGGCAGGTGCTCGGTCTCGCGGACGGCGCGGAGGATGGCCTGGACGGACAGCGGCGCGCAGGCGGCGATCTGGTCGGCCATCTCGCGGGCGGCGGCGAGCGCGGTGCCGTCCGGGACGACCTTGTTGATGAGGCCCATGGCGAGGGCCTCCTGCGGGGTGACCGAGCGGGCGGTGAGCAGGATGTCCAGGGCGGCGGCGTAGCCGACCTGGCGGGGGAGGCGGACGGCGGAGCCGCCCATGGGGAACAGGCCGCGCTTCGCCTCGTAGAGGCCGAGGGTGGCGCCCTCGGCGACGACCCGCAGGTCGGTGCCGGTGAGCAACTCGGTGCCGCCGGCGACGGCGTAGCCCTCGATGGCGCAGATGAGCGGCTTGGTGGGGCGGCCGTCCCGCAGCAGGCCCTTCCAGTGGTAGTCGGGGATCTGCGCGGCGCGCTCGGCGACGCGGGGGTCGGAGGGCGGCCGGCTCATCGCCTTGAGGTCGGCTCCGGCGCAGAAGGTGCCGTCGGCTCCGGTGAGGATGCCGACGCGGACCTCCGGGGTGTCGGAGATGTAGGCCCAGGCATCGGCGAGACCGACCAGCATGGCCGTGCTGAGCGCGTTGCGCGCCTCGGGGCGGTTCATCGTGACGATGACGACGTGGCCGTCCCGCTCGACGGTGCAGTGCTCGGTGCTGATCGGCAGCCGCTCGGCCATAGGGTCCTCCTGGAATGGGGCAAAACAAGAACAGATTCTAGTTAAGCCGGTGCGCTACCGGTAGGGGTTGCCCTGCAAAACGAGAACGTGATCTACTTTGCTCGCCGGGCGCCGCCGGCAGGCGGTGCCCACCGTGATCACGCAAGGGAGATCCGATGGGGTCGTTGGGCTTTTGGCGGTTGGCGCAGGCCGATCCCGACTGGGTCGCCGCCGTCGATCCGGACGGCACGCAGTACTCCGCGGGCGATCTGCTGGCCCGCTCCAACCGTCTCGTCCACGGGCTCCGCGAGCTCGGCCTCAAGGACGGGGACGGGATCTGCGGGCTGGTCCCGAACGGCGTCGAGGGGCTCGTCCTCTATCTGGCGGCGCTCCAGGCGGGCTGGTACTACACGCCGGTCAACTGGCATCTGACCGGTCCGGAGATCGGCTACATCGTCGCCGACAGCGAGGCCAAGGCGTTCTTCGTGCACGAGCGGTACGCCGCCGAGGGCGTGCGGGCCGCCGACGAGGCGGGGCTCGAGGCGGGCCGCCGGTTCGGGTGGGGGAACGTCGAGGGCTTCCGGCCGTACGCCGAGCTCGTCGACGGGCAGCCGGACACGCTGCCGGACGACCGCAGCGCCGGCGCGACCATGCACTACACGTCCGGGACGACGGGACGGCCGAAGGGCGTCAAGCGCGCGCTGACCGGGCTCGACCCCGACGACAGCGCCGAGCTGATGACGTTCCTGCTCGGCCTGTTCGGGATGACGCCGGGCAAGCCGGCGACCGGCGAGCACCAGGCGCACCTGATCACCTCGCCGAACTACCACACCGCCGTCACCCAGTTCGGCGGGACGGCGCTGCAGATGGGCCACACCCTCGTCTACATGGACAAGTGGGAGGCCGAGGAGACGCTGAAGCTGGTCCAGGAGCACCGGATCAGCAACACCCACATGGTCCCGACGCACTTCAAGCGGCTGCTCGCGCTGCCGGAGGACGTGCGGAGCAAGTACGACGTGTCGTCGATGAAGTGGGCGATCCACGCGGCGGCGCCGTGCCCCGTCCCGATCAAGCAGCAGATGCTCGACTGGTGGGGCGACTGCATCTGGGAGTACTACGCGGCCACCGAGGGCGGCGGCACGATCGCCAGCCCGCAGGACTGGCGCGCGCACCCCGGCACGGTCGGCAACGCGTGGGCGATCAGCGAGCTGCTCATCGTCGACGACGACGGCAACGAGGTCCCGACCGGGCAGCACGGCACCATCTACATGAAGATGGCCGGCGTCCAGTTCGAGTACAAGGGCGACAAGGAGAAGACGGAGAAGAACCGGCTCCGCGACTTCTTCACGGTCGGCGACATCGGCTACCTGACCGAGGACGGGTTCCTGTTCCTGTCCGACCGCAAGGCCGACATGATCATCTCCGGCGGGGCGAACATCTACCCCGCCGAGATCGAGAACGAGATCACCATGCATCCCAAGGTCGCGGACGTCGCGGTGTTCGGCATCCCCGACGACGAGTGGGGCGAGCAGATCAAGGCCGTCGTGGAGCCCGCCGAGGGCGCCGAGCCCGGACCGGAGCTCGCCGAGGAGATCCTGACGTCCCTCGAGGGCCGGCTGGCGAAGATGAAGTGGCCGAAGACCATCGACTTCATCGAGACCATGCCGCGCGAGCCCAACGGCAAGCTGCTCAAGCGCAAGCTGCGGGACCCGTACTGGAAGGACCGCGACAGTGCCATCTGAGACCACGCAGTCATCTGAGACCACGCGGCCATCTGAGACCGCGGTCAACCACGTCGTCGAGTTCCCCGGCGGCTACACCCGCTCGGTCGGCCCGGTGATCGGGCGCTTTCTGAGCGAGCTGCGCGACGGCCGGATGGTCGGCGTCCGCACGGCCGCCGGCCGGGTGCTCGTCCCGCCGTCGGAGTACGACCCGGAGACCGGCGAGGACGTCACCGGCGAGTTCGTCGAGGTCGGCCCCGCCGGCACCGTGACGACCTGGTCGTGGGTGCCGAACCCGGCGAAGGAGCACCCGTTCGACCGGCCGTTCGCGTGGGCGCTGATCCGCCCGGACGGCGCCGACACCGCGCTGCTGCACGCCTTGGACCTCGGCGTCTTCGAGGCCGGCGCGAAGCCGCCGAAGACCCTGAAGACCGGGATGCGGGTGCGGCCGAAGTACCGCGCGGAGCGGACCGGGACGATCGGCGACATCGAGTGCTTCCTGCCCGAGGTCACCATGATCAACCCGCGGGCGAGCCTGGAGTTCCGGCTGAAGGGCGGGCAGGCGCTCGGCCGGTTCCTCGACGGCATCGCCGAGGGCCGCATCATCGGGCAGCGCTGCCCGGTGTGCGAGAAGGTCATCGTGCCGATGAAGGGGTTCTGCACGCGCGACGGCGTCCCCACGACCGAAGAGGTGGAGCTGTCCGACACCGGCACCGTCACCACCTTCGCGGTCAACAACATCCCCGACCCGCGCGCCCCCGAGGTGCCGTTCGTGTCCGGCTACGTCCTGCTGGACGGCGCGGGCCTGACGATGCTGACGCTCATCGCGGGCGTCCCGGCCGACCAGGTCCGGATGGGCATGCGGGTGAAGGCGGCGTGGCGGCCCCGCGAGGAGTGGGACCGGTCGATGGCCAACATCAAGTGGTTCGAGCCGATCGACGAGCCCGACGTCCCCTTCGAAGAGATCAAGGACTTCATGTAATGCGTGATGTCGCAGTCGTCGCGTTCGTACAGAGCCGGCACAGCGCCGAGGACCAGGGGCTCGCGGAGACCGAGATCGTCCTGCCGGTGATCACTGAGATCAAGGAGCGCACCGGGCTGTCCCGCTTCGGGTTCACCTGCTCCGGCTCGTGCGACTACCTCCAGGGCGCGCCGTTCGCGTTCGTGTCGGCACTCGACACGCTGGGCGCCTGGCCGCCGATCTCCGAGAGCCACGTCGAGATGGACGGCGCGTGGGCGCTGTACGAGGCGTGGGTGAAGCTCCAGATCGGGCAGATCGACACGGCGCTGGTGTACGGGTTCGGCAAGTCGTCCCAGGGCGACCTGCGCGCGATCATGAACCAGCAGCTCGACCCGTACACGCTGGCGCCGCTCGGCGTCGACCAGGTGTCGATGGCCGCCATGCAGGCCCGCGCGTACATGGACAGGGCGGGCGTGAAGGAGGACGACCTGCGGGCCGTCGCCGCGCGGTCCCGGGCGTCCGGCCGCGACAACGAGTTCGCGCTGCACCTGCCGGACCCCGAGGGGGACGACTACGACGTGGCGCCCCTGCACCCCTACGACGTCGCGCCCGTCACCGACGGCGCGGCGGCGATCGTCCTGGCGGCCGGCGACAAGGCGCGCGAGCTGTGCGAGCGGCCCGCGTGGATCACCGGGATCGACCACCGCACCGAGCCGCACGCGCTCGGCGTGCGCGACCTGACCCGCTCCGAGGCCGCCCGCCTCGCGGGCGAGAAGGCCGGCGCGGCCGGGGTCGAGGTCGCCGAGCTGCACGCCCAGTTCAGCCACGAGGAACTGATCCTGCGCGAGGCGCTCGGCCTGGGCGACGGCGTGGCGGTCAACCCGTCCGGCGGGGCGCTGTCGGCGAACCCGGTGATGGCGGCCGGCCTCATCCGCATCGGCGAGGCCGCGACCCGCATCCACGACGGGACCGCGTCCCGGACGCTCGGGCACGCCGCGTCCGGCCCCTGCCTGCAGCAGAACCTCGTCTGCGTGATGTCGGGAGAGAAGAACAATGGCTAACCCCTGTGCGGTCATCGGCATCGGGCAGACCCAGTACAAGACCAAGCGGCTGGACGTGTCGATGGCCGGCCTGCTCCGCGAGGCGGCCCGGCGGGCCCTCGACGACGCCGGGCTGACCTGGAAGGACATCGACGCCGTCGTCGTCGGCAAGGCGCCCGACCTGTTCGAGGGCGTCGTGATGCCGGAGCTGTTCCTGGCGGACGCGCTCGGCGCGACCGGCAAGCCGATGATGCGGGTGCACACGGCCGGCTCGGTCGGCGGGTCCACGGCGATCGTCGCGGCGAACCTGATCCAGTCCGGCGTGCACGAGCGGGTCCTCACGATCGCGTGGGAGAAGCAGTCGGAGTCGAACGCGACGTGGGCGCTGACGGTGAACGGGCCGTTCACGACGTCGCTCGTCGTCGGGGCCGGCGGCTACTTCGCGCCGCACATCCGCGCCTACATGGCCCGGTCCGGCGCGCCCGACCACATCGGCACGCTCGTCGCGGTGAAGGACCGGCAGAACGCGCTGCGGAACCAGTACGCGCACCTGAAGATCCCCGGCATCTCCCGCGAGATGGTCGAGTCGACCCCGATGCTGTGGGAGCCGATCCGCTACCTGGAGACCTGCCCGTCGTCCGACGGCGCCTGCGCGATGGTGCTGGCGTCCGAGGACGCGGCGAAGAAGGCGCCGGGCAGGCCGGCGTGGGTGCACGGCACGTCGATGCGGTCGGAGCCGATGCAGTTCGCGGGCCGCGACAGCGTCAGCCCGCAGGGCGGCAAGGACGCGGCGGCGGACGTGTTCCGGCAGGCCGGCATCAGCGACCCGCGCCGCGAGCTGGACTGCGCCGAGGTGTACGTGCCGTTCTCCTGGTACGAGCCGATGTGGCTGGAGAACCTCGGGTTCTGCGGCGAGAACGAGGGCTGGAAGCTCACCGAGTCCGGCGCGACGGCGTTCGACGGGGACATCCCCTGGAACCCCTCCGGCGGCGTGCTGTCGTCCAACCCGATCGGCGCGTCCGGGATGATCCGGTTCGCGGAGGCGGCGCTCCAGGTGCGCGGGCAGGCCGGCGACCACCAGGTGGACGGGGCGCGCCGCGCGCTAGGTCACGCCTACGGCGGCGGCGCCCAGTTCTTCGCGATGTGGGTCGTCGGCGACGACAAGCCGTAGGTTCCCCTTCGGGCCCTTTCCTGTACGTGTTCCTGTACGTGTTCCCCTGGGGGCGACCCCAGACCCCGTAGGCGCGATGACCCCTCCGGAGGACGTCCGATGGAGTACAACCACGCTGACCTGTTCGAAGGAGTCGCGGACGCGGTCGGGGACCGCGTCGCGGTGGTCTGCGGCGACCGGCGGCTCACCTACGCCGAGCTGGACGAGCACGCCAACCGGCTCGCGCACCACCTGGAGTCGGCGGGCGTGCGGCCCGGGCAGCACGTCGCGATGCAGCTCTACAACGGCGTCGAGTACGCGGCGGCGCTGCTGGCGGCGATGAAGATCCGGGCCGTGCCGATCAACGTCAACTACCGGTACGTGGAGAACGAGCTCCTCTACATCTTCCGGGACTCCGACAGCGTCGCGCTGCTGTACGACGTGGAGTTCGAGGACCGGGTGGCCGCGACGGTCCCGGACGCGCCGAAGCTGACGCATCTGGTCGCCGTCGGGGGCGCGCCGTCGATCGACGGCGCCGTCCGCTACGACGAGGCGCTGGCGGCGCAGCCGGGGACGCGCGGCTTCCCGGCCCGCTCGGCCGACGACACCTACATCATCTACACCGGCGGGACGACCGGGATGCCGAAGGGCGTCATGTGGTCGACCGAGCAGATGCTGCTGGCGTTCTGGAACCCGACGTTCCCGCGTCCGAACAAGCCGGAGGACGTCGTGGAGCTGGCCCGCAACGGCGGGCCGATGATCATGATGCCGATCGCGCCGCTGATGCACGGCGCCGCGCAGATGGCCACGTGGATCACCTGGTTCATGGGCGCGACGCTGGTCTACGACCGCAAGTTCGACGCCGCCGGGATCTGGCGGACGATCGAGCGCGAGAAGGTCAACTCGGTGACGATCACCGGCGACGCCATGGCGATCCCGATGGCGGAGGAGCTGGCGCGCGGCGGGTACGACACCTCGTCGCTGCTGGCGTTCGTGTCGACGGGCGCGATCCTGACCGGGACGGTCCGCGACCGGATCCAGAAGCTGCTGCCGAACACGATGATCCTGGACCGGTTCGGGTCGACGGAGTCGGGCTCGACGGCGGAGGCGACGGCGGCCTCGACCCCGGAGAAGGGGCTGAAGTTCGCGCCGGACGTGGACAACGTCACCGTCCTGGACGATTCGCTCCAGCAGGTGAAGCCGGGTTCCGGGGTGATCGGGCAGGTCGCGCGCACCGGCTACATCGCGCACGGCTACTACAACGACCCGGAGAAGACCGCCCGGACGTTCCCCGTGGTCGACGGGAAGCGCTGGCTGCTGACCGGTGACATCGCCACCGTCGAGGAGGACGGGACGATCGCCGTCTACGGGCGGGGTTCGCAGGCCATCAACACCGGCGGCGAGAAGGTGTTCCCGGAGGAGGTCGAGGCCGTCCTCAAGGGGCATCCGGGCGTGTACGACGCGGTGGTGACGAGCGTTCCGGACGAGCGCTGGGGCAACCGGGTCGCGGCGGTGATCCAGCCGTCGGGCGAGCGGCCGGCGGCCGAGGACCTGGACGCGCACTGCCGCAGGGAGCTGTCGGGCTACAAGGTGCCGCGCGTGTACGCGTTCGTCCCGGAGATGAAGAGGTCGCCGGCCGGGAAGGCGGACTACCGCTGGGCGAAGCAGGTCGCCCGGGACGCGGAGGCCGGATAGCGGTCGGCCCCGAACCTTCGTGGGATCCGGGGCCAGGAGCGGACCGCCTGTTTAGTGGTCCTAACAAAAACCATCGTAGTGCCGCTCCTTTTGTGCCCCGGATCGCCGGAGGTGTCTCGTTCACCACAGCGGCCCGCCGCCTCCACGCTGGTCTGTTCCGTCACCGAACCACTAGACTCTCCCGTGGAGAGTCGCTCCGAATCTGAGTCTCTCTAGAGTAGAGAAATAGGGGAGAGGTGGGCGTGTCGATCCCGGACCGCGAGCGGATGATGGCGGAACTGCAGCAGGGGATGCAGCGCTCCACGATGTTCACCGTGCTGCTGCACCACGCGACCGCGAGCAAGGCGGGGATGAACGTCACCGACGCCCAGTGCGTCAACGCCCTCACCCTCGACGGCCCGCAGACCCCCGGACGGCTCGCCGAGCTGATGGGCATCACCACCGGCGGCGCCATCACCGCCGTGATCGACCGGCTGGAGAAGGCCGGCTACGTCAAGCGCACCCGCGACCCCGACGACCGCCGCCGCGTGATCGTCGAGCTCGTCCCGGAGAACGTCGCCCGGTTCGGCGAGTACTTCGAGCCCATCGCCCGCGTCTTCCGCGAGCGCCTCGCGTCCTACACCGACGATCAGGTCGCCGTCCTCCTCGACTGGATCACCGCCAACAACGCCGCCATGCCCGGCGTGATCGAGCAGGTCCGCAACCTGCCCTAGACCGCGGTGAGGCGGCCGCGCAGGAGTGCCATGAGGGTGGCGTGGACGTCGGTGAAGGAGCGGTCCGGGTCGAGGGCGCGCCAGTCGAGCGCGACCGTCAGGACCATGCCGAACACCGCGGACGCGGCGGTGCCGGTGTCGAGGTCGGCGCGCAGGTCGCCCGCCTCGACGGCGGCGCGCAGCACGTCCGCGACGACGCCGATGGCGCGCTCCCGGATGAGCCGCGCCGTGTGCTGCCAGTCGCCGCCCGACCGCCACGTCTCGGCGATCAGCAGCCGGGCGAACGACTCGTGCTCGCCGATGAACGCCAGCTCCGCGCTCACCACGGCCTCCAGCGCGTCCAGCGGCGGGCGGCCGGACGCGGCGTCCCGCAGCGCGGCGGCGAGGCGGTCCACCCCGTACTCCAGCAGCGCCGCGAACAGCGCGGACTTGCTGCCGAAGTTGTAGTAGACGGTGCCCTTGGCGACCCCGGCGCGCTCGGCGATCTGGTCGACGGTGGTGGCGGCCAGCCCGCTCTCGGCGATCAGCTCGATCGCCGCGGTGAACAGCTTCTCCCGGGTCGCGCTGCGCGCCACGTCCCTGCCTCCCACGATCGGGCCTTCTAGAGCTCCAGCGCCGGGTGCAGGCGCTTCATCGTCCACACCCGGTTGTGCCGGACGGCGAGGGCGGTGAGCGCGAGCCCGCCGGCCAGGAACGCGACCAGCACCGCACAACCCTGCCATACCGAGGTCAGGTCGCCGCCACTGATCAGGTGCCGGACGGCGTCGACGACCCACGGCATCGGCAGCCACGGCCGGATCGCCTGGAAGAAGCCGGGGCTCGTCTCGATCGGGTAGGTGCCGGCGGCGGAGGTGAGCTGGAGCATCAGCAGTGCCAGCGCGATGATCCGGCCGATCGGCCCGAACCGCGCGTTCACCCACTGGATCACGGCGAGGAACGCGGCGGACGCCAGCATCAGGAAGCCGGCGAGCCCGGCCCAGTGCTCGGCGCGCAGCCCGAGCGCGAAGTGCAGAACGGCCAGGACGACACAGGCCTGCGCCGCGCCGATCACCGCGGCGGGCAGCCAGCCGGCGAGGGCGACGCGGCGGCCGGGCGCGGTGCCCGCGAGCGCGCGCGGGTTCAGCGGCCGCAGCAGCATGTAGATGATCATTCCGCCGACCCACAGCGACAGCGGCACGAAGAACGGCGCGAAGCCGGTGCCGTAGTTCGGCGCCTTGTTGTCGGTGGAGCTCGCCAGGCGCACCGGGTTGCTCATCATGTCGTCGCGCGCGTTCCGCTCGCCGTCGGAGTAGGAGGGGATCTGCGCGACGCCGTCGTTCAGCCCTTGGGCGAGTTCCTGGTTGCCGTCGGCGATCTGGGCGAGTGCCGTCTCCAGCGTCACCGCGCCGCCGGAAAGCCGCCCGAGGCCGTTCTCCAACCGCCCCGCGCCGCTCGACAGCGTGCCCAGACCGCTCGTGAGCTGGGACGATCCGGACAGCAACTGGCCCGCGCCCGCGTTCACCTGCTTCGTCCCGGCGTTGAGGCGGTCGACGTCGCGGCGGGCCTTGTCGACCTTCGCGGCGAGGGACGGGGCGTCCTTGGCGAGCGTGCGGGCGGCGGTCTCGACGGTCCGGGCGTCGGCGGCGACCTTGCGCAGGTCGCCGGTGTGGTCGCGGATGTAGCCGTCGACCTGGCGGGCGACGGTGACGACCTGCGCGGCGCCCCGTGACAGGTCCTGCCGGACGTTCGCCGGCACCTCCGGGTGCGCGGCGAGGTAGGCCTTCAGCTCGGCCTGCGCCTTCTCGGCCTGCTGCACGGCGGCGCCGGTCTGCGCGGGCAGCCGCCCGGCGCCGTCGGCAAGGACATCCGCGCCCTGCGCGACGAGCAGCGCCGCCTGCCGGATCTCGGGCGCGCGGTCGCGCAGCAGCGGGACGAGGGTGTCGCCGGCCTTGTCGACGGTGGTGGTCAGCTTCTGCATGCCCGCCGCGACCTGCCCGGTTCCGGTGTGCAGGTCGTCCAGTCCGGACGTGAGCCGCCCGCCGCCCGCCCGGGCCTCGTCGATGCCGCCCTTCAGCTTCCCGGCCCCGGTCTTCGCGTCGCCCGCGCCCTTCGCGAGCTTCCCGGCGCCGTCGTGGGCCTGCCCCGACCCGCCGGCGAGCTGGTCCGCGCCGTCGGCGGCCTTGCCGAGCTTCGTGTGGAGCTTGTCGAACGACAGGAAGATCTGGTCGAGGTAGCCGTGCACGGCGTTCCCGCTCGCGGCGGCGCTGATCTCCTTGAACGCGGCCTGCGCGAGCGTCCCGACGACGTAGTTGTTCGCGTCGTTCAGCTGGAGCCGGAGCCCCGCCGCCGTCGGCGTCCCGCTCCCGGACGGCGACGCGATGCGCGCGCTGAAGTCCGCCGGGATCGTCAGCGACATGTAGTACGTCCCGGACCGGACGCCGTCCGCCGCCTTCTCCGCCGACACCGTCTTCCAGTCGAAGACCTGCCGCTTCTTCAGCTCTCCGGCGAGATCGGCGCCCGCATGGACCGTCTTGCCGTCCGCCTTGGCGGGCTCGTCCTGGACGACGAGGGCCACCGGCACGTGCCGCAGCCGTGCGTACGGATCCCAGAACGACCAAAGGTAGAGACCCGCATACAGCAGCGGCAGCAGTACCAGCCCGGCCAGCGCGATGCGCGTCAGCCGGTTCCGGCTGAACCGGCGCAGTTCCAGACCGCCCGGCGTCAACGCGGGAAGCCTCATCGGGGGGATCTCCCTGTGTCTGAAGGGGGCGAGCTAGGGCAGGTGGACCACGGTCTGGGCGAGGCCCATGGCGGGAGCCGCGTCGTGGCAGGTGGCGATGACGGTGACGCCGGAGTCGGCGATGGTGCGAAGGCGCCGCCAGAGCGGGCGCTGCCGGTCGGCGGCCAGGCCCTCGTCGACGTCGTCCAGCAGGAGAAGGCGGGGCTCGCCGACGAGCGCCAGCGCCGCACCCAGCAGCCGCGCCTCATCGGGATCGAGGTCCTCGGCGAGCGTGCGGGGATCGACGTCCAGGCCCGTGCGGTCGAGCGCGGCGCGCATCCGGGCGTTCCGCCCGCGGAACCGGCCGAGGGCGCCTTCGTGGAGCGCGAGCGCCTCCCGCACGTGCTCCCGGACGGTCAGCGCCGGATCGAGCCCGGTCACCCCGGCGACGATCCCGAGCGCCGCGATCCGCTGAACCGCGCGTAGGTCGTCCAGCGGGACCCCGCCGACGGTGCCGGTGCCCGCGGCCGGCTTCATCCGCCCGCCGAGGGCCAGCAGCAGCGCGGTGCGCCCGGACCCGGCGATGCCGCTCACCGCGGCGAGGCCGCTGGCCTCCACGTCCAGGTCCACGTCCCGGAACACCCATCCGCGCGGGCCGCGGAGCGAGAGGCCCCGCGTCCGGATGGCCGCCCCGCCTCGTCCGGTACCGGGGCCGCGGCGGGCTCCGGGAAGGCCCCCGCCCGCCCCGGAGCCCGCGGCGGGTCCAGAGACGGCCGCGGCGGTCCCCCCGGCCGCGGCGACCGCCCCTGGAGTCTCGGTTGCCATCGGTACCTCCGCGAGCGCTTTTGCACTGACCGGTCAGTACAAAGATAGCTCTGCGAAGAAACCGAACACACCCGCCGAAACGGTGACATCAGACACGTGACCGCTCCGCCGCACGTCACACGGATCCCGGGCGGTGACCTCGGTCACACCGGCCCGCCGGCGCCCCGCTCTATTGGACGCTGCGTCTGATCTGCCAGACTTCGGGCATGACCGACTCGTCGCGCGCGACGCGCCGCCTCGTCGCCCTCATGGCCGGCATGGGCGCCGCGCACATGATCGCCCCCAGGCCCTTCGACGCGATCATCCCGAAGGGGCTCCCCGGCAGCCCCCGGACCTGGACCTACCTCAGCGGCGCCGCCGAACTCGCGTGCGCCGCCGCGGTCGCGTACCCGCGCACCCGCCGCGCCGGCGCCCTCGCCACCGCCGGGCTCATGGCGGCCGTCTTCCCCGCCAACGTCAAGATGGCCCACGACTGGCGCGACAAGCCCCTCCCGCTCCGCGCCGCCGCCTACGGCCGCCTCCCCTTCCAGGCCCCCCTCATCGCCTGGGCCGTCCACGTCTCCCGCAAGGCGGGCTGAAAGACGAGCGGGCCGGTCCGCACCGGACGGAGCGGACCGGCCCCCGCGTCAGGACGCGTTCGCCATCTCGGCGTACGTCTTGGTCTTCGTGTACGAGTCGAAGATCGCCGTGTTGTTGCCGGCGGCGGACGGCAGGCCCGCGCGGAAGTCGGCGATCCCGTTGAGGATGCCGTTCCAGCCGCAGCCCGACGACTTCGATACGGCGAACGCGTTGTCGACCGGCGTGGAGGCGATGACGTTGTCGCCGACGGTGTGCGGTCCCGTACCGGTGATCGGCTTGTTCGGGGGCGGCGGGTCCGTCGTCACGTAGGTCAGGTTGAGCACGATGGGGTCGGCGTCGCTGCCGATGTAGCAGGTGTCGCCGAGCAGCGGATTGATGGTCTTGATCTTGAGCTTCAGCCGCAGCGCGACCTTGGGCGCCGGGGACAGCTCCGGGTCGGCGGCCATCTGCGGCTGCGCGCTGATCTGCAGCAGCGGGATGAAGTCGGTGCCGTCGACGCCGAGCACGCCGCCCTTCACCCGCTGGGGCTCGGCCCGCATCGGCCCGAAGACGGCCCAGGACTCCAGGGTGACCGGGTCGTAGCCGTTCGCCCAGGTCATCTTGATCGGCTGGGTGATCGTCTGGTCGATGGACCCGATCTTCAGCTCCCCGCCGCCGATCACCGTCACGCTGCACGCCGAGAAGGTCGGGTCGTATCCGGCCGGCAGCCGGTCGGCGGCCGGGCAGTCGCTGAAGTCCAGGCCGGGCGGGATGTCGTCGGCGCTCGCCGGCCGGGACGGGCCGGTGACGGCCAGGGCGGCGAGCCCCGCGCCGAGCGCCGTGGCGGTGAGCCGCCTGAAGGGTGCTCTCATCGTGTCAACTCCATGGAGGGTGGGGGAGGCCCGCACCCGCGCGGCGGGGAGGGGCGGGCGCGGGCCGGTGGCGGCGCGGCGGTCGCGCGCCGGGCTAGGGGAGGTCGGTGTAGGTCTTGTAGGCCACGTACTGGTTGAAGATCGCCGTGTTGTGGCCCGCGGCGGACGGCAGCCCGGCGTACAGGTTGACGGCCCAGTTCTCCGCGCCGAGGTCCAGCCCGCAGCCGCCCGCCTTCGGCACCGCGAACGCGTTGTCGACGACGGTCGTCTTCAGCACGGTCGGGTTCGTCCCGACGACCTCGGGCGCGGAGCCCTGGATCGGGGTGTTCGGCGGGGGCGGGTTCGTGGCGCCGATGCCGAGGTGCAGCGCGATCGGCGCGGAGTTGGAGCCGATCGTGCACCTGGAGCCGAGCAGCGGGTTCTGGACGTTCACCTTCAGATTCAGGTTGAGCCTGCCGCCGTCGGTGTCGACCCCGCCCGCGTACTGCGGCTGCGCGTAGATCGCGGTGACGAACGGGTCGCCGAACAGGCCCGGCTGGACGAGGAAGCGGCTCGCCTTGAACGACCCGAAGAGCGTGTACGACTCGAGCGTCACGGGGTCGAACCCGGTCGTGTAGGTGAGCGTGATCGGCGAGGAGATCGTCTGCTCGATCGAGCCGAGCTTCATCGTCCCGCCGTAGGTGACGGCGACGTTGCACTGCGCGAACGACGGGTCGGCGCCCGCGGGCAGGGCCGGGCAGTCGGAGAAGTCGAAGGCCGGCAGGGTGTCGGCGGACGCGGCGGGGGCCGCGGCGAGGCCGCCGACCAGGCCGCCGGCGAGGGACAGGGCGGCGGCGCCGGCCTGGAGCCGGCGGCGGAGGGACGGGCGCATGGTGCCTCCGGGCGAAGGGGTGGGACGGGCCGTGGGAGCACGGCCCGTCCCGTGGGGGTGGGGTCGGGGTCAGCGGGGCGGGATCACGGGCCGAGCGTCAGGTCGGCCCCGCCCGGGTCGGTGACGATCTGGAAGTTGCCGTTCGCCGAGGCCGACGGCGGGCACTTGGAGTCACCGGAGAGGAACTGCAGGGACTGGCCGGCGAGCTTGCCCTGCCCGTGCGAGTTCGACGGGACCGGCTTGTTGGCGTTCGCCGGGTTGTAGACGTCGATGCTGAGCGCCGTCGAGGTGGTCAGGCCGTAGTGGCATTCCATGCTGGGGATCCCCCAGTTGGGCAGCGTGAGGACGGCCTTGATGTCCACGGACGGATTGGGCGCGTCGATGACGATCCTGCCGTCGCGGCCGCCGCTCACCGGCGCGTAGTCGACGTGGCCGCCGGAGTACGGCGCGTTGAGGGCGGTGATCGTGGTGGTGCCGCCCTGGTTGTTGGTGCAGCCGGTGAGCGACACGCTGTTGAGCTTGCCGCCCGTGCCGTCGGACTGGGTGTAGGCGCCGAGGGACGCGCTCGTGCAGGTGTTGACGAGCGGGCCGAGGCTGCTGAGCCCGGACAGCGTCACGTTGCCGAGGTTGGTGGCGAGGACGTCGCCGGTGTACGGGGAGCCGCCGGAGGTGATGGTGCCGGACGCGAGGGCGGAGCCGGCCAGGCCGATGAGCAGCGCGGTGGAGCCGACGAGCGGAATGGCGATCGTGCCGAGCTTTCTCATGCTGTCTCTTTCAGGGTGGGAGACGCGGGGAGCACGGCGTCCGCACGGCCTGGGCCCGGGACCGCGCCGTGGACGCCGCAGCAACCGGACAGAATCATGAATGACGGCGTTCATCAAGAGGGGGGCCATTCCGGCGCGGCCCTCGGCCGGGTTTCAGCTTTCGGGTTATGGCGCCGGTCGATGTCCGAATATGACCGACGCTCCGGTGTGATAGCGGTCACGCTCGGTGGAGGCCGCCGGTGAACGCGCAGGTGCGCGGTGACCGGGTGGCCGCACCGGATCTGACTGGCCGGTCATTCCGGTTCCCGGGCTCGCTGGCCGTATCCGGCCACCGGTTTCCCCGACCTTCCCGGTCTCCGCTGGCATCGCGGGCTTCAACTGGACCAATGCGCCCCGGCGACGGCGCGGGCAGCGCCGGGACGGCCCGGACCGGGCGCGGCATACGCTAATGAAAAACGGCCGCGTTTCCGAAAAGTGCGCGCCCGCTGCCAACTCCCGCGAGCCCGCCGGAATGGCCGCCGGCCGCCGCTCTACTCACTCCAGGACGCCCGCGACTCCCGCGCCGCGGATTCCGGTTCGCGGGACGGCGCGTCCGGCCCCCAGCGGTCCGGATCCGGCGCCGCGAACGTGTGGAGCAGGCCGTCGCGCAGCTCCGGGAGGCTTTCGGTCTCGCCGCGCGCGATCCGCGAGTACGCGACCTGGTAGATCCCGCCGACGATGGTCTCCGCCATCAGCTCCGGATTCGGGTAGTGCGGGAACAGCTCGTGCATGTTGTCGGTCACGACCTGCGCGAACGCGGCCAGGGCGCGGTCGCGGCGCTCGGCCGCGAGCGGGCCCGCCGACATCGACTCCACGACGCACATCCGCGCCGCCCGCGGGTTTTCGGACAGGTAGCCCAGCAGCGCGCCGAGGCTCGCCCGCACCCGCCCGGTGGCGTCCGGCTCGCCCTGATAGGCGTGCACGACGCGGTCCATCATCTGCTCGACGACGACGTCACTGGCCCGCAGAAAGGCGTCGTCCTTGTTCTTGAAATGGACGTAGAACGTCGCCCGCGAAACGCCCGCATTGGCGATGATGGAATCGACGGTCAGGGCGCGGTATCCGTCGGTCCCGGCGATTTCCACGACGGCGGAGAGAATGCGCGCGACCTGGTGCCCGGCGACATAGTCGCGGGACAGCCGGTGCCGGCCGGAGGGAAGCCGCCGCAGGTCCCCGCCGTCCCGGTCCATCGTCACCCCCGCGCTCGCCGTCGCCGTCGCCGTCCGGCCGGTTCTCCACGGGCGGACTCCCCGCCGGTGGAACATCCACCGGCGGATCGTCTCATGCCGGACGCCGCGCGCCCAGAGCCCGCCGCGCGCCCAGAGCCCCCAGAGCCCACGGCGCGGCCGGAACCGTCAGCGGACCGCGATCATCGCGGAGCCGTGCCCGAACAGGCCCTGGTTGACCGCGATGCCCGCGCGGGCGCCCTCGACCTGGCGGCCCTCCGCCTGCCCGCGCAGCTGCCAGGTCAGCTCGCAGACCTGCGCGATCGCCTGCGCCGGGATGGCCTCGCCGAAGCTCGCGAGCCCGCCGCTCGCGTTCACCGGGACCCGCCCGCCGAGCGTTGTCGCGCCGGACCGCAGCAGCTCCTCGGCCCCGCCGACCTCGCACAGCCCGATGTCCTCGTACCAGTCGAGCTCCAGGGCGGTGGACAGGTCGTACACCTCGGCGAGCGACAGCTCGTCCGGGCCGATGCCGGCCTCCTCGTAGGCGGCGTGCGCGAGCGAGGCCCGGAACGGGCGCTCCGGCTCGGGCACCGCGAGCGCCGAGTCCGTCGCGAAGTCGGGCAGGTCGACGACGGTCTTGGGGAACGTCGGCGTCACCGTCGACAGCCCGGACAGGCGCACCGGGTCCGCGAGGCCGTGCCTGCGCGCGAACTCCATCGACGTCAGCACCAGCGCGGCGCCGCCGTCGCTGGTCGCGCAGATGTCCAGCAGCCGCAGCGGGTCGGCGACGACGGCGGACTCGCGGACGTCCTCCAGCGTCACCTCCTTGCGGTACCGGGCGTTCGGGTTGGCGAGCCCGTGCCGGGCGTTCTTCACCTTCACGGCGGCGAAGTCGTCGAGCGTCGCGCCGTGGATCGCCATCCGGCGGCGCGCGTACAGCGCGAAGTAGATCGGGTTGGTCGCGCCGAGGAGGCGGAACCGCAGCCAGTCCGGGTCGTCCGGGCGGTCGCCGCCGACGGGCTTGAAGAAGCCCTTCGGTGCCGCGTCCGCGCCCACGACCAGCGCCACGTCGCACAGCCCCGCCAGGATCTGCGCGCGCGCCGACGCGATCGCCTGCGCGCCGGACGCGCACGCCGCGTAGCAGCTGGACACCCGCGCGCCGTTCCAGCCGAGCGCCTGCGCGAACGTCGCGCCCGAGACGAACCCGGGGTAGCCGTTGCGGATGGTGTCGGCGCCCGCCACGTACTGGACGTCCGGCCAGGCCAGCCCGGCGTCGGCCAGCGCGGCGCGGGCCGCGGCGAGGCCGTACTCAACGAAGTTGCGCCCCCACTTGCCCCACGGGTGCATGCCCGCGCCGAGGACGGCGATGTCGCGACTCACTTGACCGGCCTCCACATCCAGACGGTGTACTCGGCCTCGTCGTCCTCGTAGAGGACGCCCTCCGTCAGTTCGACCTCCATGCCGACCTCCAGGTCGTCCACGGTGCAGCCGGGCGCCACCTGGCCGAGCACGACCATCTTCTCGGCGTCCAGCTCGACGGCCGCGACGGTGTAGGGGACGAACGGGTCGGGCGACACGTACGGGGCCGGCGGCTTGTAGCGCGAGTCGGCGTACGACCAGACGCGCCCGCGTGCGGACAGCGCGTACTCGGCCAGCTCCGAGCCGTCCTTCGGGCCGGTGCAGCGCGGGTTCCGGCAGGCCAGCTCGTTGCGCGGGAAGTAGGGCGTCCCGCAGGACGAGCAGCGCGTGCCGAGCAGCCGCACGTTCCCGTCCTCGGCGGTGAACCAGCCTTCGACGGCCGGAAGGCGTTTCTTGGCGGTGGTGGTCACGCGCGCAGATTAACAACCAAGCGTCTGTTAGAAAGAGCGGTGTCCCACCCAGCGGGCAGACTTCATCCCGGCGGCGGCCAGCAGCGCGACGCCCAGCAGGACCAGGACGTACAGGCCGGTACCGGTCCAGTGGCCGCGCTCGTAGGCGACGCCGCCCGCCGTCCCGCCGATGCTGCTGCCCAGGTAGTACGCGAACAGGTACAGGCCGGACGCCTGCGCGCGGGCCGTCGACGCCCGCCGCCCGACCCAGCCGCTCGCCACGGCGTGCGTCCCGAAGAACCCGACCGTGAAGACGAGCAGCCCGAACCCGACCAGAGGGAGGACGGCGGGCAGCGTCAGACACAGCCCGGCCGCCGCCAGCGCGATCGACCCGACCAGCACCTTGCGGCGCCCGGACCGGTCCGCGAGGATCCCGGCCCGCGCGGACGCCGCCGACCCCGCGACGTTCATCACCGCGATCATGCTGACCACGGCGTACGGAAGGTGGAACGGCGCGTCCAGCAGCCGGTACGTCAGGAAGTTGTAGACGGTGACGAACCCGGCCATCGCGGTCAGCGCGACCAGGTAGAGGCGCCGCAGGCCGGGGTCGCGCAGGTGGGTGAGCAGTGGCCGGTAGTCGACGCGGGCCGGCCGGAAGAACCGCGACGGCGGCAGCAGCAGCCAGAACGCGACCGTGAACGCGAGCGCGAGGAACCCGGTCGCCGCGAGCGCCCACCGCCAGCCCGCGACGTCGGTGACCAGGCCGGGGACGATCCGTCCGAGCACGCCGCCGATGCCCGTCCCGGCGACGTAGCGGCCCATCGCACTGCCCAGGTGCTCGCCGTGCACCTCGTCGGCGAGGTAGGCCATCGCGACGGCGGGCACCCCGGCGAGCGCGAGCCCCTGGACCGTCCGCACCGCGGCGAGCGCGGTGAACGAGGTGCACAGCGGGATCAGCAGCCCGACCAGCGCGGACGCCACCGACGACACGATCATCACGCGCGTCCGGCCGTACCGCTCCGACAGCGAGCTGACCGGGATGACCGCGAGCGCCACCGCGCCCGTGGCGAGCGAGACCAGCAGGCTCGACCGGGCGGGGGAGACGCCGAAGCCCTCCGACAGCTGCGGCAGCAGCGCCTGCGTGCAGTACAGCGACATGAACGTGGTGAGCCCGGCCGCGAAGAGGGCGAGGTTGACGCGGCGCAGGCCGGGTGAGCCCAGCCGGTGCCGTTCGGGAGCCTCCAGGGACGGTGCGATGGTCATGGATTCCAGCGTCCGCTTCCAGATCTCATGCGTCCAATGAGCATTTGCGCGGGAACCGATGCGGATTCATCATGAATGCATGGATCTGCAGAGTGTGCGGTGGTTCCTGGCGGTCGCCGAGCACGGGCATGTGACCAACGCCGCGTCCGAGCTGCGCGTCTCCCAGCCCGGACTGTCCCGCGCCATCGCCCGGCTCGAACGGGACCTGGACGCGCCGCTGTTCGACCGCGTCGGGCGCGGCGTCGCGCTCAGCCGCTACGGGCGGGTGTTCGCCGAGCACGCGCGGCGGCTCGTCGCCGAGGAGGAGGCGGCGCGGCGCGCGCTCGCGCAGGCCGCGGACCCCGAGCACGGCGAGGTGTCGCTGGCGTTCCTGCACACCCAGGGCCCGTCGTTCGTCCCCGGCCTGATCCGCCGGTACCGGAGCGACCATCCCGGCGTGACGTTCCGGCTCAGCCAGGACCGGTCCGAGCGGGTCGCGGCGATGGTGCTGGACGGCCGCGCCGACCTCGCGATCACCAGCCCGCGCCCGGCCGGCCACGCGCTGGCCTGGCGGCCGCTCGTCACCGAGCGGCTCCAGCTCGTCGTTCCGGCCGACCATCGGCTGGCGTCGCGTGCCCGGGCCCGGGTACGGGACGTCCTGGACGAGCCGTTCGTCGCGTTCCAGGAGGGGACGGGCCTGCGGGCGGTGACCGAGGAGCTGTTCGGGCTGTGCGGGGCCCGGCCGCGGATCGCGTTCGAGGGGGAGGAGACCTCGACCGTCCGGGGGCTGGTCGCGGCGGGGCTCGGCGTCGGGATCGTGGCGCCGCCGCCGGCGGGCGAGGAGATCCCGGGCGTCCGGCACCTCACCCTCGCCGACCCCGGCGGAGTGCGGACGATCGGCCTGGTCTGGGCGCCGGAGCGGACGCGCCCGCCCGTGGTGGAGGGCTTCCGCGCGTTCGTGCTGGAGTACGGCGGGGAGCTGGAACACGGCGGCGAACTGGACGGGGCAGCTAACTGACTCGTCAGTCACTTAGGCTACAGTGAACCGAGTCGGATTCTGTATTGAAGGGTCAGCCGAGAAGGGAAAACGCGGATGCGGACTGGACTTCAGGGGAAGACGGCCCTGATCACCGGGGCGTCCCGGGGCATCGGGAAGGCGATCGCCGTCGCCCTCGCCGCCGAGGGCGCCAACGTCGTCATCTCCTCCCGCAAGCAGGAGTCGCTGGACGCGGTCGCGGAAGAGATCCGCGCGGCCAGCCCCGAGGTCGGGGTGCTCCCCAAGGCCGCGCACGTCGGCCACGCCGACGAGGCCGCCGCCTGCGTGGACGCCGCCGTCGCCGAGTTCGGCGGCGTGGACGTCCTGGTCAACAACGCCGGCACCAACCCCTACTTCGGCCCGATGGCCGACATCGAGCCCGCCGCCGCCGCCAAGACCGTCGAGATCAACCAGTTCGCGATCGTCCAGTGGACGCAGCTCGCGTGGCGCGCGTCCCTCGCCGAGCGCGGCGGCGCGGTCATCAACATCGCCTCCGTCGGCGGCCTGTCCACCGAGCACGGCATCGGCTACTACAACGCCACCAAGGCCGCGGTGATCCACCTCAGCCGGCAGTTCGCGATGGAGCTGGCGCCGAAGGTCCGGGTCAACTGCATCGCCCCCGGCCTGGTCAAGACGCACCTCGCCCGCGCCCTGTGGGAGAACAACGAGGAGCAGATCGGCAAGCACATGCCGCTCGGCCGCATCGGCGAGCCCGAGGACATCGCCAACGCCGCGGTGTTCCTGGCCGGCGACACCGCGTCCTGGATGACCGGGCAGACCCTCGTCATCGACGGCGGCTCCACCATCCGCGCCTCGATCGCCTGAGGAGAGACATGTCGCGCTGGGGACTGACCATTCCGCTGACCGGCGTCCCGCTGGCCGAGCACCGCGAGATCGTCGCGGGCCTGTCCGAGCTGGGCTACACCGACGCCTGGTCCGCCGAGACCAACGGCACCGACGCCTTCACCCCGCTCGCCCTGGCGTCCCAGTGGGACCCGGCGCTGCGGCTCGGCCCGGCGATCGTGCCGGTCTACACCCGCGGCCCCGCCCTGCTGGCCTCGCACGCCGCCACCCTCGCCGACCTCGCGCCCGGACGGTTCGTCCTCGGCATCGGCACCTCGTCCGACACGATCGTCGAGCGCTGGAACGGCATCCCGTTCACCGAGCCGTACAAGCGCACCCGCGACACCCTGCGCTTCCTGCGCAAGGCGCTCGCCGGCGAGAAGGTCAAGGAGGACTACGAGACCTTCTCGGTCAAGGGCTTCAAGCTGGAGAACGCGCCCGCGACGCCGCCGCCGATCGTGCTGGCCGCGCTGCGTCCCGGCATGCTGCGGCTCGCCGCCCGCGAGGCCGACGGCGCGATCACCAACTGGCTCGCGCCGAAGGACGTCCGGACGGTCCGCGGCGAGCTCGGCGACGACCCGGAGCTGGTCGCGCGGCTGTTCGTCTGCCCGACTTACAACGCCGAGGAGGCCCGCGGCATCGGCCGCTGGATGATCGCCGCGTACATGAACGTGCCCGTCTACCGGGCGTTCCACCAGTGGCTCGGCCGCGGCGAGGCGCTGCGCCCGATGAACGAGGCGTGGGCCGCCGGGGACCGCAAGAAGGCCCTGGAGGTCATCCCGGACGAGGTCGTCGACGACCTGATCGTGCACGGCTCGCCGGAGGCGTGCCGGGCGCGGATCCGCGAGTACGTCGACAACGGGCTGACCACGCCGGTGCTGGCGATCGTCCCGGGCGGCGGCCTCTCACCGGCCGAGGCGGTGCGGGCCCTCGCCCCCAACGCCGGCTGAGACGTTCGTTACTCTCCGCGTCTCGAAGTTCGCCCGCCGTGATGGTTTACCCGACATCGCAGTGGGGAGGGTGGGGCAGACCCCCATCCGAACCGAACCCCATGAGACGTGAGGAGCTGATCGTGCTCACGCTGACCAGCGGTGCCGTCCAGGTCATCAATACCGTGACCGCGAATCCTGAGCTTCCGCCGGAGACCGGTATCCGCATCGAGTCCGGGCTCGACGGCTCGGACGCGCTGCGGCTCTCGGTGGCGCCCGCGCCCGAGGCCGGCGACCAGGTCGTCGAGGAGGCCGGCGCCAAGGTCTACCTGGAGCCGAACGTCGCCCAGCTGCTGGACGACAAGACCCTCGACGCCCAGGTCGACCCGCAGGGCGATGTGGCCTTCACCATCGCCGAGGGAACCGAGATGTGACATGACCGGCCCGCCCGCCGGGGCGGGGCCCGACATGAGGGGCCGGGGCACCGATCCGCAACGGATCGGTGCCCCGGCTGCGTTATTCAGCGAGCGGCCATCACGACCGCCACCACGGCGAAGACGAAGGCCGCCGTGGTCAGCACCAGGAACGCGGCGATCACCGCGCAGGCCAGCCCGCGCGGCTGGTCGCGCCAGGTCCCGTAGCGGTCGCGCACCTGCTGGTCCAGTCCCCTCCGCCGCTCCCGGCGCGCCTCGTCGTCCGGGTCCTGCGATGGCGGCGTCGTCACGGTGGCCAGTCTCGCAGAATCCACGCGGTGCTCAGGCTCCCTCGGGGAAGGACGGGTGCGGGCCGAGCGCCCAGTACTCGAACAGCCCGTGGCCGGTGGCGGCGTCTCCGGGCTCGGCGCCGTCCAGGTACTCGTAGCGGCCTACGGCGTCGACCATGCCCCACATGCGGGCCGCGTCGTCGGGCTTGCGGGTGTCATAGGTGACGCCCTGCACCTTCAGGTCGGGCCCCTGGTACATGCCGTGCTTCCAGTCCGGCTCCAGCCCGTACCCGGTGCCGACCATCAGGTGGACGGGCAGGATCGGCGTCGCGCGGATCTCGAACGGCTCGCCGCCCGGGGGAGCGAACCGCAGCGCCGCCGTCACCACGTCCCGCGTCCCCTCCGCGTATTCCGGACGGTATTCGGGACGTCCCAGGTACTCGGGCTCGCGGCCGTCCGGCCAGACGCGAGTGGCCTCCTCCAGCAGCCGGCGGCCCTTCTCGTCCTCCTGGAGGATGCACAGGATGGAGTGGTCCTCGAACTGCATCGGCGTGTAGAGCCAGTAGAACGTCCCGGCGTTCTTCACCTGGATGCCGGGCGGCTCGGGCTCGCCGACCGGCCGGATGCCCCAGGAGCGGTCGCGCGAACCCCACCAGTGGTCGGGGGTGACGTCGATCGTCTCGCCCTCGATGGTGATCGTGCCCGTCCAGCGGCCGGTCTGGGCGAGGCGCCGCGAGTCGAACACGACGCGTTCCTGCCAGCGCAGGTAGTGCGGCGGTTCGAGCGTCGCGGGGATCGCCCCGTCCCAGGTCAGGTCGAACGACAGGCCGTGCCCGGTCTCGTCCAGCACGACCCGCAGCCGCTTCAGCCCCTCGATCACCTCGACGCGGAACGGCCCGACCGTCGTGTCCATGCGGTCGTTCCCGAGCTCCCGCGACGCCCGCACCACCTTGTGCAGCGGGCCCCGCCGGACGACCGCGAACGCGTCCATCACCCCGAGGTTCGGGTACTGCCCGATCCCGATGAGCATCATCATCTCGTCCGAGGACGGATGGACGTTGAAGTAGTACCGGTCGTAGAAGTTGCGGTCCGACGTCGTGACGTGCCGCATCACCTCGGGCGCCTGGTGGATCGGGTAGTCGTCGAGCGGGGAGAGGGTCACGCGTCGCCTCCGAGAATGCGCGCGAGCAGCTGCGAGCAGTTGTTGTTGTGGGGGAAGTCGGCGTCCTCGTCGATCCAGCCGAAGTCGATCATCGCCTGGCCGATCCGCGCCATGATCACCGAGAACTTGAAGCCGGACAGGATCTCGTAGTACGCCATGTCCCGCATGGGCCGCCCGAGCAGCTCCTCGTACCGGGCGATCGTGTCGGCGTAGGACGGGAAGCCCTCCAGCCGCGCCGCGCCGACGCCCTCGGAGTGGTGCCGGTCCAGGAACATGAACCAGGCGAGGTCCTCCTCCGGCGCGCCGAGCATCGCCGTCTCCCAGTCCAGGACCGCCGCCGGCACGCCCGACTGGAAGATCACGTTGCCGATGCGGGCGTCGCCCCACAGCGCGACCGGGTCGTCCGGCTCCTCGGGGCGGTTCGCCTTCAGCCAGGCCAGGGCCTTCAGCGCGGTCTCCTGCGGGCCCTTGTACGCCCAGTGCAGGTAGTGCTCGTAGTAGCCGAGCCGCTGCTCCAGGCCCGGCGCGCCCCACGCCGGCATGTCGAGGAACTCCAGGCCGAGCTCCTTGACGTCCAGCCGGTGCAGCCGCGCCATGATCTCCAGGGTGGACCACCACATCGCGGCCCGCTCGTCCGGCGCGACCCCGGTGACCCAGCCGTCCATGTGGTAGGGCGGCATGTCGGTCGGGACCTGCCCGTCGATGCGGCCCATCACGAAGAACGGCGCGCCGAGCACGTCGTCGGACGGCTCGTACCAGCGGATCGGCGGCACCGGGATGTCGGTCCGGTCGTCGAGGATCCGCATCAGCCGGTACTGCTCCTCGAACCGCGGCTCGGGGAAGATCTGGTAGTTCGCGGGCGCGACCCGCGCCACGTACGGCTCGCGCCTGCTGGTGCCGTCCTCGGTCCACTCGGCGTCGAACATCAGCGTCTCGCTGGAGAAACCGCTGGTCTGCGGCGTCTCCAGGTGCGGGACCGCCGCGCCGGGCAGCCGTTCGCCGAGCCAGTCCGCCAGTGCGGTCCTGGTGACCTCGGGATCGCGTTGGTCGGGAACGGGCATTGGCCGCCTCCTCGCTCCGGGGCACGCCCGAACTAGAACGAGTTCTAGTGGCGTTCACCGTGTTGTATCAGCGGCGCCAGGCCCGGTCAACGGTCCGTTCACCGGACCGGCGTGGAAAACTGGATCGATGCGTCTCACCAAGCTCGGCCACGCGTGCGTCCGGCTCGCGCAGGACGACCGCACCCTCGTCATCGACCCCGGCGGCCTCACCGGCGACGCCGACCCGTACGCCGGCGCCCAGGCCGTCCTCGTCACCCACGAGCACTTCGACCACTTCGACGCCGACGGCCTGCGCCGCGCCATGGCCGCCGATCCCGCGCTCGAGGTCTGGACGTCCCGGGTCGTCGCAGAGAACCTCGCCGACCTCGGCGGGCGCGTCCACCAGGTCGGACACGAGGACGCCCTCACCATCGCCGGCTTCGACGTGCACGTCTACGGCGAGGACCACGAGATCATGCACCCGGACCTGCCGCCGATCCCGAACGTCGGCTTCCTGGTGGACGGCGAGGTCTTCCACCCCGGCGACGCGCTGACCGTCCCCGGCGTGCCCGTCCCGACCCTGTGCCTGCCGGGCAACGCCCCGTGGATGCGGGCCGTCGACCTGTACGAGTACACCCGCGCCGTCCGCCCGGAACGCGCCTTCGCCATCCACGACGGCCTGCTCAACGAGGTCGGCCTGTCGGTGATGGAACGCGTTCTGACCGGCGCCGGCGAGGAACTCGGCAAGGAGTTCCGCCGCGTCGAGCCCGGCACCACCGTCGACCTGGGCCGCCCGTGACCCAGCACCCCCCGGCCCCCACCCCGGCGGACGTCCGCGTTCCCTCTCCCCGGTCGATCCAGGCGGTCTTCTTCGACATCGGGGAGACGCTCGTCAACGAAGGCGAGATCTACGGGCGGTGGGCCGACTGGCTCGGCGTCCCGCGGCACACGTTCCTCACCAAGCTGGGCGCGATCCTCGCCACCGGCGGCAGCCACCCGGACGTGTTCCAGTACTTCTCGCCCGGGTTCGACCTGGAGGCGGAGGAGAAGCGGCGCGCGGAGGCGGGCGTGCCGAACGGCTTCGGCGCCGACGACCTGTATCCGGACGCGCGGGCCTGCCTGAGCGCGCTGCACGGGCAGGGCCTCTACGTCGGCATCGCCGGGAACCAGCCGGTGCAGGCCGCCGAGCAGATGGAGGCCCTCGGGCTGGACGCCGACGTCATCGGCATCTCCGACGTCTGGGGCGTCGAGAAGCCGTCGCCGGAGTTCTTCGAGCGGTGCGCGCAGATCGCGGACGTTCTGCCCGACCGCGTCCTGTACGTGGGGGACCGCATCGACAACGACATGCGGCCCGCCATCGCGTTCGGGATGAAGGCGGCGTTCCTGCGGCGCGGCCCGTGGGGGCACATCCAGCGGGACGAGGAGACCCTCGCCGAATGCCTGTTCGTGCTGGACGGTCTGGACGGGTTGCCCGACCTGGTCGCCCGCCACAACGCCCCCTAAGGGACATCCCGTAATCCCCGAGGGGGACGCCCGGAGCGGCCGGACGTCCTCCTTTGGGGGATGACGGAACGGCCCGGACGGGCGATGTGGGGCCGGGTGCCCGATCCGTAGCGTGGACGTCGTGGCCGTGAGAACCGCGGTCCCCGGGCCCACCGCCCGGTGTTCACTCGAACGGATCGGGGAGACACACCATCATGAACGGCCTTTATCGTCCGCGTCACGGCAGGATCATCGGCGGCGTCTGCGCCGGTCTCGCGCAGCGGTTCGGCATGGCGCCGTGGACCGTCCGGCTGCTCGCCCTGCTGTCCTGCCTGCTGCCCGGCCCGCAGTTCGTGATCTACCTGGTGCTGTGGGTGATGCTGCCGAGCGAGGACCGCTACATGGCGCGCGCGCACTGATCCGGGGCGCGCCGGGTCAGTAACCGCTGATCAAGATCATCGGAACCGCTCGACCGGGCCCGCCCTTGGGTGTTAGATCGGTGCACAGCATCACAGGGGCGGCGGCACCGCGAGCGAACGGCACCGCGGCCCCGGGGAAGGAGCCGCGGTGCCGGAGCAGGGTCCGGGCCCGGGCCGGGCGGCGGGCGGCGGCGCCCGGGACGCGGGAGGCGGCGAGC
>NZ_BAAAMR010000108.1:0-31437 GCF_039529375.1 Actinomadura napierensis | reverse complement strand
GTGGTGAACCATTCGGGATGGGTGTGGACCCAGGGGTGGTCGGGGGAGCATTGCAGCGCCAGGTCCAGGGCGACTTCCAGGCCGTGGTCGGCGGCGTAGGCGACGAAGGCGTCGAAGTCGGCCAGGGTGCCCAGGTCGGGGTGGACGGCGTCGTGACCGCCGTCGGGTGACCCGATCGCCCACGGGGAGCCGGGGTCATACGGGCCGGCGTCCAGGGTGTTGTTGGGGCCTTTGCGGAACGTGGTCCCGATCGGGTGGATCGGCGGCAGGTAGACGACGTCGAAGCCCATGTCGGCGATCGCGGGGAGGCGTTTCATCGCGGTGCGGAACGTTCCGGAGATGGGGCCGCGGCGTCCCATCGGGTCGAAGGTGGCGCCTTCGGAGCGGGGGAAGAACTCGTACCAGGCGCCGTACAGGGCGCGTTGGCGGTGCACGAGCAGCGGGTGCCAGTCCGACACCGTCAGCAGGTCCCGCAGCGGATGCCGCTCCAACACATCCGCCACGTCGGGATCGTCCGCCGCCTCCATCCGGTCGCCGACCGGGACCGTCTCGTCGCCGAGCCGCTTGGCCAGCCGCGTCAGGGTCGGGCGGTCCTTGCTCGGCACCGCCTCGGCCGCGCGGGCGAACAGCCGCGCGCCCTCGGTGAGCATGAGTTCGACGTCCTGGCCGCGCGGGACCTTGATCTGCGCGTCGTGCCGCCAGTGCGCGATCGGATCGCCCCACGCCTCGACCCGAAACGACCACTCACCCATCTCCGTCGGCGTCACCCGGGCCGCCAACCGATCCAGGCCCGTACCGACCTCGACCATCGGCGCACCGGGCTGCTCGGTCCCGTCCGGCGAACGCAGCACCACCGCCGCACCCAGCATCTCGTGCCCCTCGCGGAACACCGTCGCCGACACCTCGACCGTCTCACCCACCACGGCCTTCGCCGGCCACCGGCCACCCCCGACCACCGGCGCCACGTCCAGGATCGGGATGCGCCCGAGCCTCGGAATACCGGTCATATTGGACGTTCCGGACCCGACTTGCATGTGCCACCCCTACCCGTTCGAGACCTCCGAAACGTCCATGCCCGGGAAGCGGCGCCACGCGTCATCGAGTTTCCGATAACTTTGCGCGACCATCCCGGCAACACTCCGCGACCGTCCCGTAACGATCTTTCTCGGGCGCCCGGTGGTGAGAGGCGATCGTGACCAGGGGTTTCCGGGGCGGCGCGAACTCGGCGCGGCGGCGGAACGTTGAACCGGCGTGCCCGATCATGTGCCCATGGAGGTGGTGCGCCCGCTGGCGCTCTGGGCGGTGATCGCGGCGGCGGTGGTCCTGCTGCGGCGGCCGGTCGTGCGGCGGACCGGGTGGGCGCCGCTGCCGGCGCTGGCGCTGCTGGCGTGGACGGGCCTCGTGCTGGCGATCACGCTGCCGACGGACGTCGCGCCGGGCGCGGGCGGACGGCTGGAGCACTGCGTCGCGACCCCGGTGTCCGACATCGCCTGGTCGCTGCGCATCTTCGGGTCGCGCGGCCTGGAGGACGTCATGAATGTGGCGTTATGGATACCTTTGGGTTTCCTCGGGGTCCTGCTGACGGGCCGCCCCGTGGCCGCGCCCGCCGTCTTCTCGGCGGGGTTCGTTCTGGTCGAGTTCTTGCAAACTCTCGATCCGGGCCGCGAATGCGATCCCGGCGACATGGCGTACAACTCGCTCGGCGTGGCCGCGGGAGCCCTTACGGCATCGGCGTTCCTGCGCCTCCGGGCGCTCGTGGCCGACCGGTCCGCGAGGTGACGAAACCCCTCCCGGCTGTCGCGTCATCGCATCGCATTGCATAGCGTGACGTTGCGTGAAGGCAATCCGACGATTCACGGTTCGCACCGTCCTTCCAGAGCCGCTGCGGCAGCTCGAGGAGCTCGTCCTCAATCTGCGCTGGTCGTGGCACCACGAGACGCTGGACCTGTTCCGCGCCGTGGACCCCGCGCTGTGGGAGGCGGTCCACCACGATCCGGTCCGGCTGCTCGGCGAGGTCGCGCCCGAACGCCTGGCGCAGCTCGCCGGCGACCGGCGCTTCCTGCGCCGGCTCCAGGACACGGCCGAGGACCTGCACGAGTACCTGACCGCACCGCGCTGGTACCAGTCGCTGACCGGCGCCCCGTCGTCCATCGCCTACTTCTCGCCGGAGTACGGGATCACCGCGGCGCTGCCGCAGTACTCCGGCGGCCTCGGCATCCTGGCCGGCGACCACCTGAAGACCGCCAGCGACCTCGGCGTGCCGATCATCGCGGTCGGCCTGCTGTACCGGCACGGGTACTTCTCCCAGTCGCTGTCGCCGGACGGCTGGCAGCTGGAGCGGTACCCGCCGATCGACCCCAACGGGCTGCCGCTGACGCTGCTGCGCGAAGCCGACGGCAGCCCGGTCCGCGTCGCGATCGGCCTGCCCCCGGCGGCGGGACGCGGCAGCGGCACCGGCGCCGGCGAGCAGGGCGGCGCCGGGAGCAACGAGCTGCACGCGCAGGTGTGGCTGGCCAGGGTCGGCCGCGTCCCGCAACTGCTGCTGGACTCCGACATCGAGGACAACGACCCGGCCGCGCGCGACGTCACCGACCGGCTGTACGGCGGCGGCGGCGACCACCGGCTGCTGCAGGAGATGCTGCTCGGCGTCGGCGGCGTCCGCGCCATCCGCGCGTACTGCCGCATCGCCGGGCACCCGGCCCCCGAGGTGTTCCACACCAACGAGGGCCACGCCGGGTTCCTCGGCCTGGAACGCATCCGCGAACTGGTGTCCGAGCACGCCCTGACGTTCGACGAGGCGCTGGAGGCGACCCGCGCGGGCACGGTGTTCACCACCCACACCCCGGTGCCGGCCGGCATCGACCGGTTCCCGCGCGACCTGATCGCCCGCTACTTCGGCGGCGCCAACGAGGACCCCTGCGTCCCCGTCGAACGGGTCCTCGCGCTCGGCGCCGAGGACTATCCCGGCGGCGACCGCACGGTGTTCAACATGGCCGTCATGGGCATGCGGCTCGCGCAGCGCGTCAACGGCGTCAGCGAGCTGCACGGCGAGGTCAGCCGCGAGATGTTCGGCGGCCTGTGGGGCGGCTTCGACACCGCCGAGGTCCCGATCGGCTCCATCACCAACGGCGTCCACGCCGGCACCTGGGTGGCGCGGGAGGTCCTGGAGCTGGCCGCCCGCGAGATCCCGGCGCTGATGGCGTCCGGGCGCGGCTGGGAGGAGGTCCGCGACGTCCCCGAGAGCGAGATCTGGCGGATCCGCGGGCTGCTGCGCGAACGGCTCGTGCTGGACGCGCGGCGCCGGCTGCGCGAGTCGTGGCGGCAGCGCGGCGCCAGCGCGGCCGAGATCTCCTGGATCGACGACGCCCTCGACCCGAACGCGCTGACCATCGGGTTCGCGCGGCGCGTCCCGTCCTACAAGCGGCTCACGCTGATGATGAGCGACCCCGACCGGCTGCGCCGCATCCTGCTCGACCCCGACCGGCCGGTGCAGATCGTCATCGCCGGGAAGGCGCACCCGGCCGACGAGGGCGGCAAGCGGCTCATCCAGGAGATCGTCCGGTTCACCGGCGAGGAGGACGTCCGGCACCGCATCGTGTTCCTGCCCGACTACGACATGGCGCTCGGGCGGCTCATGGTCCAGGGCTGCGACGTGTGGATGAACAACCCGCTGCGGCCGCTGGAGGCGTGCGGCACGTCCGGGATGAAGGCGGCCCTGAACGGCGGCCTGAACCTGTCCATCCGGGACGGCTGGTGGGACGAGTGGTACGACGGCCAGAACGGCTGGGCGATCCCGTCCGCCGACGGACTGGCCGCCCCCGACCGGCGGGACGCGCTGGAGGCCGCCGCGCTGTACGAGCTGATCGAGGACCACGTCGCGGTCACCTTCTACGACCGCGACTCGGCCGGCCTGCCGCGCCGCTGGCTGGAGATGGTCAAGCACACCATCGCCACGCTCGGCCCGAAGGTGCTGGCGAGCCGGATGGTCCGCGACTACGTGCAGGACCTGTACACGCCGGCCGCCGCGTCGGAACGCGAGATGGTCGCCGACAAGTACGCCGGCGCCCGCGCGCTGGCCGGCTGGAAGCAGCGGGTCGCCAAGGCATGGCCGGGCGTCGCCGTCGAGCACGTCGAGTCCAACGGCGGGGAGAGCCCGCAGGTCGGCGCGCGGCTGACGGTGAAGGTCGTCGTCGCGCTCGGCGGGCTCGACCCCGACGACGTCGCCGTCGAGGCCGCCTACGGCCGGGTCGACGACGCCGACGCGCTGATCGACCCGTCCTACGTGGAGCTGGGCGGCGCCGAGCCGGCGGGCGACGGGCGGCTGCGCTACACCGGCGAGGTCCCGCTGGGGCGCAGCGGCGCGTTCGGGTACGGCGTCCGGGTCGTCCCGAACCACCCGATGCTGTCCGGACGGGCTGAGATGGGACTGGTGGCGCTGCCGCCCGCGCCGCACGGCATGACGAACGGCGACCTGCGCTAGGCGGGGTCGTCCTCGTCGTCGGGCGGCGGATCGGGCAGCCGCCACCCGGCGACGAGGACGGGCAGCAGCATGTGCGTCTCGAACAGCGCGACCACGCCCACCGCGACGGCCGCCATCGGCACGCGCTCGGTGCCGCTCGCCATCACCGCGACCACCAGGGCGACGAGCACCCCGAGCATGATCCGGTGCGCGACGGTGAAGGCGCGCAGCCGGTCGGCGACCTGCCGCTCGTCCAGCCGGTGCTCGGCCAGCGACATCGTCCCGCGGGTGGCGATGTTCAGCAGCGACACCACCGGCAGCGTGACCGCCACCGACACGGCCAGCAGCGTGATCGTCACGACCATGGCGGTGTCGCTCGGCGCCAGGTGCCACGACACGACCGTGCCCGCCCAGATCATGGCGAGCCCCGCCAGGCCGGCGGCCGCCAGCCCGCGCCGCCGGCGCCGGGTCGTGTACCAGGACGGCAGCACGTCCGACTGCAGCACCTCTTCCCGGCGGCGGCACCACCGTTCCCACATTCCGCGAGCTCCCCTCTCCGGGACGGGCATCAGGCGCTCCCCAGCCGGGGGAACGGCGTCAGCGAGAACACGACCTCGACCGGCACCTCGAAGAACGCGGCGATCCGCAGCGCGAGGTGCAGGCTCGGGCTGTACTCGCCGCGCTCCAGGTAGCCGATCGTCTGGTAGTGGACGCCCAGCGCCGTCGCCAGCTCGCGGCGCGACACCCCGCGTTCGGCGCGCAGCACCGCGATCCGGTTGTGGACGTGCTCCTTGTCCGCCCTGCCGCCCGTCCTGCCGTCCGCCACCGGCACAGTCTCCCGCACCCGTGGATCAGAACGCGCCCTGGGCGGCGCGGCGCTCCCGGCGCGCCGCCAGCCGCGCCCCGGACTCGCGCCGCGTCGCGCGCAGCAGCAGCCACGGCGCGACCAGCAGGCCCGCGACCGCCCACGCGCCGAGCATCCCCGCCGTCTCCAGCGGGCGCCAGCTCCCGCCGATCTCCCCGGCGAGCATCGCGTCCGGCAGGAACGCCGACCGGAGCCCGAGCCCCTCCCAGTACAGCGGGAACGCCTGCGCGACCCACTGCACCTGCGCCGGCAGCGACGTCACCGGGAACAGCACCCCGGAGACGACCATCAGCCCCATCACCGGCAGCGACAGGATGCTCGCCGCGTTGCGCGGCCCCGGCAGCAACGTGCCGAGCGCCGCGCCGAACGGGACGACCGCGAGGGTCCCGAGCGCCAGCACCCACAGCAGCGTCAGCCACCGGCCCGGGTCGGACGGCAGGTCCAGGCCCGCGAACGCCACGCCCGCCACCAGCATCAGCACCACGTACGTGACGATCTGCAGCAGCACCGAGACGGCCCGCCCGACCAGGTAGGCGGCCACGCCGCCGGGCACGGTGCGCAGGCGCAGCAGCGTGCCCTCCTCCCGGTCCGCCGCGATCATCATGGCGAGGTTCATCAGCCCGGTCGAGAACACGCAGAACGCGACGAAGCCCGCCGCGAGCAGCACGGCCTCCGACACCTGCGTCCCCTCCGCGTCGTGCCCGCCCTGCCAGCGCACCATCAGCACGAAGACGCCGACCGTCCCGACCAGCCCGGTGAGCAGCTCCCGCCAGTTCCGCAGGGAGTGCACGTGCTCCGCCCAGCCTCGCCGGGCCCCGATCCCGACCACCCTGGCGTTCACGCCGCCGTCCTCTCCTCGACCGCGGCCGCGCCCGCGACCAGGTTCAGGTAGCTCTGCTCCAGCGTCGGCCGCCGGATCTCCAGGCCCGGGACCGGGCCGCCGAACCGCCGGTGCAGCTCGTACGCCAGCCGCGACGGATCCGGCGTCCGCTCGGTGCGGGGCGCGCCGTCCTCCAGCCACCGCACCTCCGACGCGGCCTGCACGACCGACGCCAGCCCGGACGGGGTGCCGCTCACCGTGACCTCGCCCCGTACGAGGATCGCGATCCGGTCCGCGAGCCGCTCGGCCTCCGCGAGGTCGTGCGTGGTCAGCAGGATCGTCATCCCGTCCTCCCGGGCCAGCCGCCCGACCAGCTCGTGGAACCCGCGGCGCGCCTGCGGGTCGAACCCGGCCGTCGGCTCGTCCAGGAACAGCACCTCGGGACGGCCCACGATGCCGAGAGCGACGTCCAGCCGGCGGCGCTGCCCGCCCGACAGCCGCGCGACCATCTGCCCCGCCTGCGCCGTCAGGCCCATGACCTCCAGCAGCTCGTCGGGGTCGCGCGGCCGGTCGTAGAAGCCGGCGATGTGCTCCAGCAGCTGCCGGACGCCCCACCGCGGATGGTCCTGCCAGTCCTGCAGGACGATCCCGAGCCGCGCCCGCCACGCCGCGCCGCCCGTGCCGGGATCCTCGCCGAGCACCCGCACCCCGCCGGACGACCGGCGCCGGAACCCCTCCAGGATCTCGATCGTCGTGGTCTTGCCCGCGCCGTTCGGGCCGAGCAGCGCGGCCACCTCGCCCGCGCCGACCTCCAGGTCCACGCCGCGCAGCACCTCGGTGCGGCCGTAGCGCATCCGCAGGCCGCGCGTCCGGATCACCGGCTCGTCCATGCGCCCCCCGTTCGTATGGGAACTTCGTTCATTGATAGTAGAAGTACTACATCTCATCGCAGGGTCGCAAGACGGGGAACCTGGCAGGATGGAGCCGTGCGCGCACCAGCCCCCGCCCGGGACCGCGCCGCGACCGCGCTCCGCTGGCCGCCGCGCGGCCGCCTCGCCGACGCGCTGCTGGCCGCCGCCTGCTTCGCCGTCCTGACCGCGATCGCCCTGATCGCGACCTACGCGCTGGACCGCGGCACCATGCCGTTCTACGGCTGGCTACTGCTGCTGGTCGCCTGCGGCGTGCTGGCCTTCCGCCGCAGCCACCCCCGCACCGTCGCGCTCGTCACCCTCGTGGCCTGCGCCGTCTACTACCCGGTCACCTCACCGGACGGCCCGATCATCATGACCTTCGTCATCGCGCTCTACACCGCGGCGGTCGAAGGCCACATCGCCGCGGCGTCCGCGCTCGCCGCGGTGGCGATGGGCGCCACCCTCTACGGCAACGACAGCGACAAGGTCAACCACCTCGCCGACGCCGCCACCTTCCTGCTCGCCGGCTGGTTCGTCGCCGTCATCGCCATCGGCGGCTTCGCCCGCAACCGGCGCGCCTACCTGCGCGAGGCCGAGCACCGCCTCGCCGCCGCCGAACGCTCCCGCGAGGAGGAGGCCCGGCGCCGCGCCATCGAGGAGCGCCTCCGCATCGCCCGCGAACTGCACGACGCGCTCGGCCACAACATCTCGCTGATCCACGTCCAGGCCACCGCCGCCCTGCACGTCCTGCCCCGCGAGCCCGGCCGCGCCGAGGACGCGCTCGCCGCGATCAAGGACGCCAGCAAGGACTCCCTCCGCGAACTGCGCGCCACCCTCGGCGTGCTCCGCCAGGTCGACGCCCCCGCCCAGCCCGGCCTCGCCCGGCTCGACGACCTGACCGGCGGCACCACCGCCGCCGGCCTCACCGTCCGCACCGAGACCGAAGGCACCCCCCGCCCGCTGCCCCCCGACACCGACCACGCCGCCTACCGCATCGTCCAGGAGGCCCTCACCAACGTCACCCGCCACTCCGGCGCCTCCACGGCCCTCGTCCGCATCCACTACACCGACGACGACGTCACGATCACCGTGGACGACAACGGCCGCGGCACCGCGTCCGTCACCGGCGACGGCAGCGGCATCCGCGGCATGCGCGACCGCGCCGAAGCCCTGGGCGGCACCCTAGAAGCCGCCCCAAACCCCACCGGCGGCTTCCAAATCCGCGCCACCCTCCCCACCTGAAACCATGACCCCATGAAGGTCTTCGTCTCGTCTTCGTAACCCCTCGCCGGAGAGATCGGGTGCACCGGCCGCCACTACGGCTGACGGCCCCGACGACGTTCACCCTCCTTCGCCGACCTGCCGCTCGTACTGCTCCCACAACCCGAGGGACTCCATGAGCAGCTCTTCGAGCTGGGCGGCCGCCGCGCGGTAGGCGTGCGCCCGTCCCGCGCAGACCCCCGCGTCCCAGATTCGGCCGTCCCGCGCCCGCCTCCCAGCGCGCGCCGCCTCCCTACGAGCCAGCGCCCGCCAGGCCCGCGCCTCCTCGGGCAGCGCCTCCAACGCACTGCGTGCCTGGGGCGTCAGCCCGGCGAACAAGAACACCGGCTCTGGGATCTCGGTGGCACACGCCCCGCCAGGCCCGAGCGTCCGCCATACCGCCGTCACCACTCGCCGCCGCAACGCCGTCTGGGCACGCCTCACGGGGTCACCTCGAACCACACGGTGGACGAGCGGCCGCGCCCGGAGAGGACACCCCACCGATCCGCCAGCCCGGCCACCACCAGCAGGCCTCGTCCGGACTCGGACCAGTTGGCGCGCTGCGCCGGAATTGCTGGACGCCCATCCGAGCCGCCGTCGTCCTGGACCTCCACCCGAAGTCGGCCGGACGACACCAGCACCGTCACCCACACCCCGCCGCCCGGGGCCCCGCTGACGCTGTGCCGGACGGCGTTGGTGACGATCTCGCAGACCATCAGGTCCACGTCACGGAGGTCGAAGTGGTCTGCGGAATCGGCCAGCATCCGCTGCACCTGTGCCCGGACGTCCCGGACATCCAGCACCACGGGCGACGAGATCCGCTCGGTGCGCGCCGCGTCCCAGACGATCATCGGCCGACCTCCGCGATCTGCCGGCCGCCAGCAGCGCAGAGGCCACCGGCATCCGGCACACCGCGTCCCAGACGTAGGCCCACCCGCCGCCGTGCTCCTGGACGGCGAGCACCGCCATCGCCCGCCGCCGCGCCGCGACCGGAACCGACAGCACCGGCTCGGCCGTCCCGTCCATGTACAGCACTGACCCGCGTCCCAGCTCGCGCAGAGCCCACATCAGCCGAACGAGCAGCCAAAGCCGCTCCCTCGTCACGTCCTGGCATGCTTTTCCGGCTCCCGGAAACGGGGGTTTCGGTACATTGCTCACAGGTCCGACCTCCATTGTCGGGCCGAGGCCCCGGGGACCGGTGTTCGCAGCACCGGCCGGGGCCGCCTTGTCCTGGATGTGGGACGAGTGCCGGCGGTCGCCCTGAATCCGTACGGCTTCGTAAGCGGCCAGCGTGCGGCCTCGCGTCATCGATGATCGTCAATTGCTCGGGACGCCTGAACACCGTTCGCAGGACGTCTGGGACGTTTACCGGTTACGTTGGGTAAACGTTCCAGACGTCCGGCGCAGAGGGGTCGTTGTGGGCAACGACGCACTACGACAGGCCATGAGCAATGCGAGACTGACAGAGCAGGAACTCGCGGAAGCGTGTCAAGTGGATGCGAAGACGGTGGGCCGGTGGGCGGCCGATGAAGGACGTGTGCCGCACCCTCGGCACCGCTGGACCGCATCGGACATCTTGGGGGTGGACGAGAGCGTGCTGTGGCCTGATGCCATCCGGAAGAACGTGAAGACGGGGGTGGATCGTGAGGTCGTCGCGGTTTACCCGTACCGATCCGCGTGCCCGAAGTCGGTGTGGCGCCGCCTCATCGGCGATGCCGGCAAGGAGTTGACCTTCGCCGGTTACACCAATTACTTCCTGTGGCTGGAGATTCCCAACCTGCGGTCCGTGCTCCGCCGCAAGGCCGAGCGCGGTTGTCGCGTGCGCTTCTTGATCGGCGATCCTGGCAGCGACGTCACGCGCCGGCGTGAGGAACTCGAAGCCGTGCCGCTCACGGTCGGGACGCGTATCAAGATCACTCTTGATGAATTGTCCAAACTGGCGGACGCCCCGGGGATCGAAGCGCGCTACAGCGATGATCACGTGGCCATGAGCGTCTTCGTGTTCGACGAGGAAATGCTGGTGACGCCGCATCTGGCCCATCTGGTGGGACATGACTCGCCCATGTTCCACATCCAGCGGTGCCAGGAGGACGGGATGTTCGACCGGTTCGCCGGGCATGTCGGCGAACTATGGAACACCGGGCGCCCGGTAATGGAGCCCGGCGAGCTCTGACGACGCACCCATGGCCGAGTCGGCGATCCGGAGGTCCAGACGATGGAGCCCAACCTGAGTCGTCTTGATTGGCGTAGAAGCTCACGCAGCGGCCAGAACGGTGCCTGCGTGGAAGTTGCCACGTATCACGGCCGCCTTCACCTCGCGGCGGCCGTGCGGGACTCCCAGGATTCCGAAGGGCCCGTGCTGTCGTTCCGCCGGGGGGAGTGGGCCGCGTTCACGCAGCAGATCAAGGCCGGCGCGTACGACCTCTAGTTCCTTGTCCGCGTGAGAACCGGCCGAGCGAGCGCTCGGCGTTGGGACCGGCTGAGAGGTCAACTGTCGCCGTAGGCGAGGAACGCGACGGTGGCGTAGCGGCCGATGCCGGCCATTGCGCAGTCGAGCGTGTGGCCGGTTGGCGAAGTGGAGCCGAAGGTGTCGTTGAATTCGCCATGCTCCGAGTTCCAGACCTCGTAGTCCACGGAGGTCCACCACTGGGCGTCCGGCATAGGCCAGGTGCTGAGTGGAGATGTGCGCCCGGAAGGGTGGCATCTGTTCTGCGGTGGCTGATACGGGGCTCAATGCCCTGGTGGTTTCCTCCAGCGTGGAAGGCGGAGGTCGGGACGAAATTGGCGAAAGGGCCTCGGTCGAAAGTGGAAGAGTTCGGGGTGCCTCGGGGGTCGGTCATTCGGGCTTGGTGGCTAGGGCTTCGTAGGCGGGGAGTAGGGCGTCGGTCAGGGGGCGGCGGCGGATTTTGACCGGGGGCGGTGTCGCCACCTGGAGGATGAAGCCCGGCGGGACGGGGGGTGCCGGAGGGCGGTCGCGGAGGCGGGCGAGGCCGGACGGGGTCGTCCAGAAGTCAGTGGCCGACAGGGGTTCGTCTTCAATTGCCAAAGGGTCGGGGGCGGCGGCGGGGCCGTGGCGCAGGGCGGTGAGGAGCTGGTCGCGGCTGCGGCCGTTCCATTCGAGGATGAGGAACGGGTCGTCGTCGAACGCCTCGGCGAGCAGGTAGAGGACGGCGGCGGCGTGCTTGCAGGGGTCGCCCCAGTCGGGGCAGTCGCACATCAGGTGCAGGTCGGCGGCCGTGTTGGGGAACAGTGCGAGGCCCAGTTCGGCGAAGACCCACTCGATTTCCGGGGGCATTTCGCCGGCGAGGAGGCGGGCGCGGAAGACGGCGCGGGACGCCAGTTCCTTCTCGACGGCGCGCCAGTTCCCGGGCTCTATTCCTTCGATGCCGAGGGCCACCTCGTAGGGGTCGGGGAGTGAGCCCCTCACTTTCGCGGTGACCTCGTAGGGGGTGACGCGGAGGTCGTAGACCTGGCCTTTGCGGGCGTAGGTGCGCCCACGGGAGAGGCGGCCCTTGTCGGCGAAGGACTCCAGGAGGTCGATGAAACGGCGCGACCACCATTGCGTGCCGATCGAGCCGCGCTTGGTGCGGGCCTTGATGCCCTCGTCCATCTAGTCGCTCACCGCCTCGGGGGACAGCCGCAGGACGTCGCGGAGTTCGGCGACGGACAGTTCGGTCAGCCATTCCTCGCCGGTGCCGACGATCGATTCGGCGAGGGCCTTCTTGCGCTCGATCATCTCGTCGACGCGCTCCTCCATCGTGCCGACGCAGATGAACTTGCGGACCTGCACGTTGCGGGTCTGGCCGATGCGGAACGCCCGGTCGGTGGCCTGGTCCTCGACGGCGGGGTTCCACCAGCGGTCGACGTGCACGACGTGGTTCGCGGCGGTCAGCGTGAGGCCGGTGCCGGCGGCCTTGAGGGACAGCAGGAAGATCGCCGGTTCCTCGTCGCTCTGGAAGTGCTGGACGAGGTCGTCGCGGGCCTGCTTGGACGTGCCGCCGTGCAGCCACAGGACGGGCCGTTCGAGCCGGGCCGCGAGGTACGGCTGGAGCATCGAGCCGAATTCGGCGTACTGGGTGAACACGAGCGCCTTCTCGCCCTGGTCGAGGACCTCGGCGCAGATCTCTTCGAGCCGTTCGAGCTTCCCGGAGCGGCCGGGGAGGCGGGAGCCGTCCTTCAGCAGGTGCGCGGGGTGGTTGCAGACCTGCTTGAGCTTCGCCATCGTCGCCAGGACGAGCCCGCGCCGCTTCTTGTCGTCGGCCTCGGCGATCTGCTCCAGCATGTCGTCCACGGTCGCCTGGTAGAGCGACGCCTGCTCGGTGGTGAGGTTGCAGTAGACCTTGATCTCCTGCTTCTCCGGCAGATCCGAGATGATCGACTTGTCGGTCTTGAGGCGGCGCAGGATGAACGGCTGCGTCGCGCGCTTGAGGGCGAGCGCCGCCCGCTCGTCGCCCTCCTTCTCGATCGGGACGGCGAACCGCTGCCGGAACGCGGAGCGCGGCCCGAGCAGCCCCGGGTTGGCGAACTCCATGATCGACCAGAGTTCGGTGAGGTGGTTCTCGACCGGCGTGCCGGTGAGCGCGATCCGGTTGCGCGCCGGGATGCCGCGCACCGCCCTGGCCTGCCGCGTCCCGCTGTTCTTCAGCGCCTGCGCCTCGTCGCAGACGACCCGTTCCCATTCGACGGGCGCGAGCATCTCCGCGTCGCGGGTGGCCGTCCCGTAGGTGGTCAGGACGAGGTCGGCCGCCGCCGCGGCCCTGAGCAGGTCCTCGCCGCGGTGCCGGCCCGTCCCGTGGTGGACGTACACGCGCAGCTTCGGCGTGAACCGCGCCGCCTCCCGCTGCCAGTTCCCCACCAGCGACATCGGCAGGATCGCCAGGGTGGGGCCGGGCCGGGCGCCGTTCTCCCGTTCATGGACGAGAAGGGACAAAACCGAAATGGTCTTCCCCAACCCCATATCGTCCGCGAGGAGGGCGCCCAGTCCCAGATCGTTCATAAAGGTCAGCCAGGCCAGGCCGCGCTCCTGGTAGGGGCGGAGTTCGGCGTCCAGATCGTCGGGCGTGCGCATCGGGGTGAGGCGGCGGTCGGCCTCGCCGGACAGCAGGTCGCCGAAGGTGCCGTCGGCGTCGACGGAGGTCAGGGGGAGGGCGTCGTCGCCCGCGTGGACGATCGCGCGGATCGCCTCGGCCGCGGCCATCCGGCCCTGGCGCGGGTGCCGCAGGAAGTCGAGCGCGGCCTCCAGCTGCTCCTCGTCCAGCTCGACCCACTGGCCGCGGAGCCGGACGAGCGGCGTCTTCAGCCGGGCCAGCTCCTCCAGTTCGGCCTCGTCGATGCTCGCGTCGCCGATCGCGAGGTCCCAGCGGAAGTTGATCATGCCCTTGAGGTCGAAGCCGGACGGCGCGGCGGCGCCCGAGGACGCCTCGGGGTCGTCGGTGCGGGTCGTCAGCTTCATGCCGAGCTTGGCCTTGCCCGCCCACTGGGGGAGCAGGACGCCGAACCCGGCGGCGGCCAGCATCGGCGCGGCCCGGCGCAGGAAGCGGAACGCGCCGGCGGTGTCGAGGGTCAGCTCGGCGGGGGCCGGGCCGTCGAGCGCGGGCGCCATGTCGGGGAACAGGCGGAGCGCCCGGCCGAGGCCGGCGAGGAGCGTCTCCTCCGCGTCCGGGACGGAGGTCGCCTCCCCGTCCCACACCATCGCGGCGGGCACGTAGAGGCTGGGGTCCTCGGTGCCCTGGAGGGCGAACTCGACGCGCCAGGCGTCCTCGGCCTCCTCCGGCTCGGAGGATTCCGCGGCCGGGTCGGCGGTGAACTCCGCGGCGCCCGGTTCGGCGAGGCGGAAGCAGACGCGCAGCGGACCGGACGGGCGGCGCGCGGCGGCGGCCCACGCGTCCAGCTCCGCGACCAGCTCGTCCGGGTCGTCGCCGGGTTCCCGCGCGACCTCGGCGGACGGGCCGGTCAGCGCCTCCGCCCAGCGCTCGGCGAGCGGCAGCCGGTCGGGGACCTTGCCGCGCCGGGGCGGCAGCAGCGGATGCGGGACGACGCCCCGGACCGCGGTGTCGACCAGCCCGGACAGCGCCTCCCGCAGCACCTCCGCGGCGGGCCGCCCCCCGTCGGCCGCGCGGCACGCGGCGGGCATCGCGCGGGCCAGCGCGCGGAACCGGGCCGGGTCGTCCAGGACGGGCCGCCAGCGCGCGACGAGGTCGCCGTCCTCGCGCAGCAGCGCCGGCAGCACCTGGCCGCGCCCCGCGAGGTGCACGGCCTCCTCCGCCAGGACGCACAGGAACCGCAGGTCGGAACCGGGGACGACGTCGCCGCTGTGCTCGGCGGCCTGGAGCAGCGCCATCGCGGGGAACGGCTCCAGCACCAGCGCCGGCACCCGCCACGGCCGCAGCTCGGGCTCCCCGGACACCGGTTCGGGGCCGAGCTCGGCGGACGGCAGCGGATGGTCGCCGTGGGTCGGCAGGAACAACGACAGCTCGACACGGAACGCGGTGCGCAGCAGCGGCTCGTAGGACGTCCCGCCGAAGTCGCGGGTCGCGAACGGGTGGACGTCGGGATCGTGCCGGTACGGGCCGGTGCGTTCGGCCCAGAGACAGAGCGCGCCGGCGTGCCAGGTGGCGTGGGCGACGAGCATGGTCACCGAAGTTACCAGCCGTCTCGGACGGTCCGGGCGACGCGCGTGAACGACGCCCGCGATGCGCGATTCAGGCAATCTTCATGTCGCTCCCAGGGGGATCTAACGCCGCGCAACTGGGCTCGGCGCGTCTCATTCCATCCCCCCGAGGAGGCTCCCCATGGCAGAGAGCGAGACACGAGGCACCCCCGAGCGACCGAGCCGGATGAGCCGCCGCACGGCGCTGGCCGCGATGGGCGGCGCCGGGCTCGGCACGGTCGGCGTGGTGGCCGGCGGCGTGGCCCTGGCGGGCGGTGCGCAGAACCGGACGGGCACCCCGGTGCTCACCGTCGCGGCCGACGGCAGGAAGCCGGCGTGCGTCCTGTCGCCCGAGACGACCGAGGGCCCGTACTACCTGGACTACGAGATGGTCCGCCGCGACATCACCGAGGAACGTCCCGGCGTCCCGCTGATCCTCCGCGTGACGGTCGTGGACAACGCCACCTGCCGGCCGCTCCCGCGCGCCGCCGTGGACATCTGGCACTGCGACGCCGGCGGCGTGTACTCCGGCTACGAGGGCAACACCCTGCCCGGCGGCGGCACGCCTCCGACGGGCACGCCCCCGACCGGCGCGCCCACGGGCGCCCCGACCGGCACGCCGACCGGGCCGCCTCCGGGCGGCGGTGGCGGGCACGCGGAGCCGGTCAACGACCTGACGTTCCTGCGCGGCGTCCAGCTCGCCAACGGGCACGGCGTCGCCGAGCTGCGGACGATCTTTCCCGGGTGGTACCAGGGGCGGGCGCTGCACATCCATGTGAAGACGCACGTCGGCGGCACGGTCGACCGCGCGAAGAAGACCTACGCGGGCGGGCACGTCAGCCACACCGGCCAGTTCTTCTTCGCCGAGGACCTCGCGGAGCAGGTCGCGAAGCTGGCGCCGTACAAGGACAACACGGTCACCCGGGTCAAGCTGGACGAGGACGGCATCTACCAGCAGGCGGGATCCGGCCTGCTGACGATCCGCCCCGTGCACGGGAACCGCATCGAGCGCGGGCTGCTCGCGACGATCACGGTGGGCGTCGACCCGTCCGCCACGCCGGACCCGGTCTGAGCGCGGCCGGTCCCGCGCGCGGACGCCCCGTCCGGCGGCGGGACCGGGGCGCCGGGCGTGCGCGGGCCGCTGGTTAGGCTCGGGGGCGTCGGTCGACCGGAGGATCTTGGAGGCGTTCGTGGGCGAGTTCGTGCGGGTGGAGGCCGAGGACGGCGTCGCGACGATCAGGCTGGACCGTCCGAAGATGAACGCCCTCAACGCGCAGATGCAGCGGGAGCTCATCGGCGCGGCCCGGGAGGTCACCGAGGACGACCAGGTCGGCGCGGTGGTGCTGTACGGCGGGGAGCGGGTGTTCGCGGCGGGCGCCGACATCAAGGAGATGGCGCCGATGCCCTACGCGGAGATGGCCGCAGGCCACTCGCGGCTGCTGCAGGACTTCACCAAGGCGCTCGCCGCGATCCCGAAGCCGGTGATCGCGGCGATCACCGGGTACGCGCTGGGCGGCGGCCTGGAGGTCGCACTGACCGCCGACCTGCGGGTCGCGGGCGAGGGCGCGAAGGTCGGGCAGCCGGAGATCCAGCTCGGCATCATCCCGGGCGCGGGCGGCACGCAGCGGCTCGCGCGGCTCGTCGGCCCGTCCAAGGCCAAGGACCTCATCTTCTCCGGACGGCACGTCAAGGCGGACGAGGCGCTCGCCATGGGGCTGGTGGACCGGGTCGTCCCCGACGCCGACGTCTACACGGCGGCGAAGGAGTGGGCGGCGACGTTCGTGGGCGGGCCCGCCATCGCGCTGCGCGCCGCCAAGCAGGCCATCGACTCCGGTCTGGAGGTGGACCTCGCCACCGGGCTGGAGATCGAGCGGGTGCAGTTCGCCGCGCTGTTCGCCACCGAGGACCAGAAGAACGGCATGAAGTCCTTCATGGAGGAGGGGCCGGGCAAGGCGAAGTTCACGGGCCGCTGAGCGCGCCCTCCTGCGCTGTGGTGCGCTCCTGCGTCGCCGCGCGTTCCTGTGTCGCGGTGCGTTCCTGCGCGTCCAGGACGTCGGCGGCGTAGCGCTCGGTCCAGCGGCCCAGGGCGTTCAGGGGTTCGAGCATCCCGCGCCCTGGGCCGGTCAGCTCGTACTCGACACGCGGCGGCGCCTCGGCATAGCGGCGGCGGACGACCAGGCCGTTGTGCTCCAGGCGCCGGAGCGTCTCGGTCAGCACCTTGTGGCTGATGCCGCCGATGCGGTCCTGGAGATCGCCGGGACGCAGCGGGCCGTGCTGCAGCGTCCACAGCACGACGCCCGTCCACGTGCCGGACAGCAGGTCGAGGCCGAGCCGTGTCTGGCAGTCGGCGACGAACTCGAGATCGTCCATTCTGCCCCTCCCGATACGCACCGGATGGTGCGGAACGAACCGCTTAGCGTCCCGTCCGACGGTAATCGACACGGGAGGTCGTCATGCGGATCGGTGTGCTGGGTGCGGGCAACATGGCGGACGCGCTCGCCATGCAGTGGGCGCGCAAGGGACACGACGTCCGGATCGGGGCGCGGACGCCGGAGAAGGCAGTCGCGCTGGCGGGACGCGTCGGCCACGGCGCGGAAGGCGGGACGCTGCGGAAGGCCGCCGAGTTCGGGGACGCGGTCCTGCTGGCCGTCACCCACGAGGGCGTCGAGGACGCGCTGCGCCAGGCCGGGCCCCTCGCGGGACGCGTCCTCATCGACTGCACGAACCCGATGGAACCGCCGTTCGAGCGGTTGAAGACCGACGGCGGCCCTTCGGCGGCGCGCCGCGTCGCCGACCTGACCGGGGCGCGGGTCGTGAAGGCGTTCAACACCTGCCCGGACCCGGTGTGGCGGATGACGCCGCCGGTCTTCGGCGGGCGTCCGCTCGGCGTCCCGCTGTGCGGCGACGACCCGGAAGCGCTGGCCGTCGCCCGACGGCTGGTGACCGATCTCGGCTGCGTCCCGATGGACGGCGGCGGCCTGGAGCGGGCGGCGCTGCTGGAGGCCGCGACGGCGTTCCTGGTCGGGCTGTGGATGGCCGGCGAGGACCCGCTGACGATGCTCCCCCCGGCCGCCGTGGTCATGGCCCGGGCGCCGCAGCGGACGTCCGACCTCGCCGGCTGACGGCATGGTGGGGCGGCCCCGACGCCGGGGCCACCCCGCCGCGCCGGTTCAGGGGCGTTCGCCGTTCTTCGCCACCGTGGCCTTGACGAGCTGCGCGGACAGGCCGGTGACCGTGCCCGCCGGGGCCGTCCCCGACGGCTTCGGCCGCCAGTTGTCGAGCCGCGCGCCCTGGCCCTTGTCCGGGAACTCGACCTGGGGCTTCAGCGACACCGTGCGATGGCCCATGTAGACGTACGTCCTCGGGTTGAGAATGATCTCCTCCCGCTGGCCGCCGTCGTTCACCGCCAGCGCGAACGCGATGCCGCGCCGGCCGGAGGCGTCCGCCACGTCCCGCTCCAGCGTGACGCCCTTGAGGCGGGGCAGCACCTGGTAGAGGGCGGCCTGCAGCTTCGGCGGCGGCGCCGTGTAGTCCATGAGGCCGCGGACGAGGAGGAACGCCGCCGTGTCGGGCCCCGGCCACGGCGCGGCGAACGGCGGCGGCTGCTTGAACAGGGACTTGTTCTCGAGCTGGCCGATCAGGACGTCGGGGTCGGTGGAGTAGCGCCCGACGTTCGTCCATTCGGGGTCGGCCGGCATGCGCACCGTCCGCCCGCCCCGCTGGACGTCGTGCGCCTTGCCGTCGTACCTCACCCACTGCTCCGTCGTGGTCCGCTTGCCCGTGATCCTCGTGGAGCCGTAGATGGTGCCGGCTTCCATGGTCTTGATGTAGGTCCACTGGCCGGGTGCGGCGGCGGTGCCCGTCTCGGCGGCCTTCGCCGCGCGGGTCCCGAGCTCCTCCACGTTCGCGACCGGCGCGATGCGGTTCGCCGGGGCGCCGGACCCGCCGCCCGATCCGCCGATCATGGCCACCGCGGTGGCCCCGGCGGCGACCGCGGCGACGGCGGCCACGGTTCCGGCGCGCCACGCCGGCCGGGCCCAGAACGGCCGCGGCCGGACGGCGGGGGCGCCGGCTTCGGCGAGCAGCCGGTTGCGGGCGGCCTCGGCCGCGTCCGGCGTGATCGGCGGTGTCGCCGACCGCAGTTCGCGCAGCCGGGTCATCTCGTCCATCACTCCACCTCCGGGGCGGTCGGGTCGGCGCCGCCGAGGGCGGCCTTCAGCTTGCGGCGGGCGCGGTTCAGCCGGGAGCCGACGGTGCCCGGCGGGATGCCGAGCGCCTCGCCGACCTCCTCGTAGCCGAGGTCGCCCCACGCGACGAGCAGCAGGACGTCGCGGTCGCCGGCCGGCAGCGCGGACAGCGCCCCGCCGAGCAGCCGTTCCTGCTGCTGCGCGGCGACGCGCGCCACGACGGCCTCCGCCTCCGGCTCGGGCAGCGGGTCGATCCCGGTCCGCTGCAGCGCCCGGTAGTGGCGTTCCTCGCCGCGGTGATGCCGCGCGACGAGCGTGGTGGCGATCCCGTACAGCCAGGGCCGCGCGAGGGGACGGCCCAGGTCGTATGTGCCGCGCTTGCGGAACGCGGTGAGGAACGTCTCGGCGACGATGTCGTCCGCCGTCTGCGTGCCGAGCCGCCGGGCGGCGTAGCGGTGGATCTGCGCGGCGTACCGGTCGAAGAGCACGGCGAAGCGTTCCGGGTCGTGCGCGGAATGGCGGATGACCTCGGCGTCGCTGGCGTGCGTGCCGGCCGTCTCTGCGTCGGGCGCGCCGCCGGCCCGCTGCCGGGACCGGATGGCCGTCATACGGGCCCTCTTCGTGAGGCCATGGTGGGCTCCTGTGGGGGACGGGCGATGGGACACCCGTTGTCTCCCGCAGTGCCGCCTCCTCTTCATGGTCCTCTTCGCACCATTTGTGAAGCGTTTCGGTGAGTGCCGCCGGGCGCGGCCAAGATCACCGATAGCATCTGCCGCCATGCGACACGCGTACCGAACCGCGCTGGTGACCGGCGCGTCCAGCGGGATCGGCGAGAGCTTCGCCCGCATCCTGGCCGCCCGCGGCACCGACCTGGTGATCGTCGCCCGCCGCGGCGACCTGCTGGACGGGCTCGCCCGCGAGCTGGTCGAGCGGTACCGGGTCGCGGTCGAGGTGCTGGCCGCCGACCTCACCGATCCCGGGCAGCGCGCCGAGATCGAGCGGCGGCTGCGCGCCGAACCCGTCGAGCTGCTGGTCAACAACGCGGGGCACGGCGCCTTCGGAGCGTTCGCGGAGCTGCCCGTGGAGGACCACCTCCGGCAGCTGGAGCTGAACGTCACCGCGCTCGTCCGGCTCACCCACGCGGCGCTCCCGGGGATGGTCTTGCGCGGACGCGGCGGAGTGCTGAACGTCGCGTCCATGGCCGGGTTCACCCCGTCGCCCGGCAGCGCGACCTACGGCGCGACCAAGGCCTACGTCGCGTCCTTCTCCGAGAGCCTGCACGCGGAGGTCGCGTCGAAGGGCGTGCACGTGACCGCGCTGTGCCCCGGCTTCACCCGCACCGAGGACGACGCCCCGACCAACCTGCTGTGGCTGCGCCGCGACGACGTGGCCAGGGCCGGCCTGGACGCGGTGGCGGCCGGACGCGCGCTCAGCGTCCCCGGCGTGCAGTACAAGGCGGCGCTGCCCGCGCTGAAACTGGTCCCGCGCCCGCTGCTCAGGGCCGCGGTGAACCGGATGTGGCACCAGGCGGCCGACACGCAGTGACAAAAAGCCGCCACCGGTTTCGCTCAGATCTACAAAACACTCCCGGGCTTGATTGTCACGGGGGTGACTTGACGCGGGTCGGGTGGACTGGCGACCATCGAACCTACGCTTGAGTAGGTTAGAACGGCCTGCTGGGCGCCCCATTCCGTGCCGCGGGCGCGGCGGCACCGTCCGGCATCCGACACGTCCAGCGAAGGAAGCGCATGTCCGTGACCCCCGAAGAGAAGTTCCAGACCGGTCTCCTGCTCGACCTCGAGCCGGTGGTCGAGAAGGAGCTCGACCGGCACATGTCCATGGCCAAGGAGTGGTTCCCGCACCAGTACGTGCCGTGGAGCGAGGGCCGCGACTTCGACGGGCCGCTGGACGGCGAGCCGTGGTCGATCGAGCACTCGAAGGTGACCCCGGAGGCGCGCGAGGCCCTCATCGTCAACCTGCTCACCGAGGACAACCTGCCCGGCTACCACCGCGCCATCGCCACCGTCTTCGGCCGCGAGGGCGCCTGGGGCACCTGGGTCAACCGGTGGACGGCCGAGGAGAACCGGCACGGCATCGTCATCCGCGACTACCTCACCGTCACCCGCGCCGTCGACCCGGTCGCGCTCGAGCGGGCCCGGATGCGCCACATGGAGGCCGGCTACGAGGCCGACCACGGCGAGTCGTTCCTGCACGGCACCGCCTACGTGTCGTTCCAGGAGCTGGCGACCCGCGTGTCGCACCGCAACACCGGCAGGGCGTCCGGCGACCCGCTCTGCGAGCAGATGATGGCGCGCGTCGCGGCCGACGAGAACCTGCACATGATCTTCTACCGGAACCTCATGGGCGCCGCGCTGGACATCGCGCCGAACGAGACGATGCGGGCCATCACCGATGTCGTCAAGGCGTTCCAGATGCCCGGCCACAGCATCGACGGGTTCCTGCGCAAGTCCGTCGTCATCGCCAACGCCGGCATCTACGACCTGCGCCTGCACCACGACGACGTGCTCACCCCGGTGCTGCGCAAGTGGGGCGTCTTCGACCGCACCGACCTGACCGGCGACGGCGACAAGGCGCGCGACGAGCTCGCCGAGTTCCTGGAGGGGGTCGACTCCGCCGCCACCAAGTTCGAGACCCGCCGCGAAGAGCGCCGCGCCCGCCAGGAGGCGCGCAAGGGCTGAACCTGCCCGGAACGCGGGCGCCGTTTCCGGCGTCTCAGTGTTCATGGGGACTCATCGGCGGCTGGGCGAGTATCGGTTGCTGGACGAGATCGGCCGGGGGAGCACCGCGGTGGTGCATCTGGCCCTGGACTCCCAGGGCCGCGAGGTCGCCGTGAAGGAGCTGTGCCCGCAGGTCGCGGGCGAGCCGGAGGCGCTGGCGCGGCTGGCCCGCGAGCTGGCCGTGCAGGCGCGGGTGAGCAGCCGGTACGTCGCCCGGCTGCTGGACGGGCGGGTGTCGGCGGACCGGCCGTACGTGGTGATGCAGTACGTCCCGGGCTGCCCGCTGAACGAGCTGGTCCGGGCGTACGGGCCGCTGGACGGGGACCGGCTCGTCCGGTTCGCGCGGCGGCTGGCGCTGGCCGTCGCCGACGTGCACGACGCGGGCGTGCTGCACCGGGACGTCTCGCCGGGCAACGTGATCGTGCTGGGCGACCGGCCGACGCTGATCGACTTCGGCATCTCCCACCAGGCGGGGATGGAGCAGATCACCCGGCGCGGGATGGTCGTGGGGACGCCCGCCTACCTGGCTCCGGAGCTGATCGAGGGGGAGCGCGCCACCACCGCGTCGGACGTGTTCTCGTGGGCGGCCGCCGCGGCGTTCGCGGCGACGGGCCGTCCGCCGTTCGGGCGCGGCTCGCTGCACGGGGTGTGCTTCCGGATCCTGCGGGGGCAGGCCGACCTGGACGGGATGCCGGAGCCGCTGCTCGCCGTGGTGCGCCGGGCGCTGGCGCGGGACCCGGGGGAGCGGCCGTCCGCGCGCTGGATCGCGGGCGCGCTTGCGCAAAGTGACGACACTATCACGGTTCGCGGCCGGTTCGCGGCGGCCTGAGATGACCGTTGGATCCTTCCGGCGGGGGCGGCGAAGGTAGGGTTTCGGAAACGATGGAGGGAGCAGTCACGTCCGGGGACCGTATCGGCCACTACAGCGTGCTCCAGACCCTCGGGGAAGGGGGCATGGGCGTCGTCTACCTCGGCGCCGACCCCGAGGGACGCAACGTGGCCATCAAGGTGCTGCGGCCCGCGGTGGCGGGCGACGCCACGGCGCGCCGCCGGCTGGCCCGCGAGGTCGACTCGATGCGGCGCGTGCACAGCCCCCACGTCGCGGAGATCCTCGACGCCGACGTCACCGCCGACCAGCCGTACATCGTCACCCAGTACGTGCCCGGCCGCACGCTGGAGGAGGTCGTCGAGGACAACGGCCCCATCTACGGGCAGGGCCTGCAGCGGCTGGCCGTCGGGCTGGCGTCGGCGCTGTCGGCGATCCACGGCGCCGGGATCGTGCACCGCGACCTCAAGCCCGGCAACGTGATGATCGTGGACGGCGAGCCGGTCGTGATCGACTTCGGCATCGCGCAGGGCGCGGACGCGACCCGGCTGACCGCCACCGGCATGGTCATCGGCACCCCCGGCTACCTCGCCCCGGAGATCATCGAGGGCGAGGACGCGGGCCCGCCGTCCGACGTGCACGCGCTCGCCGGCACGGTCGCCTACGCCGCGACCGGCCGCCCGCCGTTCGGCTCCGGCACCTTCGAGTCGATCTTCTACAAGATCATGCAGGGCGCGCCCGACCTGGACGGCGTGCCGGACGCGCTGCTGCCGCTGCTGCGCTCGGCGATGGCCCGCAACCCCGCCGAGCGGCCCACCGCGGTCAACCTCGTGCAGCTCGCGCGGCGCATCCACCTCGAAGCGACGATCACTGACCAGACGCGGGTCGACCAGCACTACACCCGCCCGGACGGGACGGCGCAGCCGGTCGAGCAGCCGGCGCCCGACCACGCCCGGCAGTTCGCCATGCCGCCGAGCGAGACGACCGGGCGCACCGGCGGACGCGCGAGCGGACACACGGCGGCGCCCGCTCCGGCCCCGCTTCCCGCTCCCGCGCCCGTCCCGGCGCAGCCGAAGGACTTCGTCGGGCAGCTGCCGCCCGCCGCGCCGCCGCCCGTCCCGCCGCCCGCGCCCGGCCCCTACGACGCCGCGCCCCCGTACGGGACGCAGAACTACGGACCGCAGGGCACCTACCCGCCGGCCGCCTACGGCCCCTACAACCAGCCGACCCAGCCTCCGCCGAACGCGTTGCAGCGCGGGCCGCAGCAGGGCGGCCCCTACGACCCTCAGCAGGACGCGCAGCGCCGCCGTCCGGAGCCCCCGCGCGGCGAGCGTGACCGGCACGAGCGGGACAAGGAAGCCCGCAAGCCCTACGGCCTCTACCGGGTGCTCGGCTTCATCGTGCTGGTGGCGCTGCTCGGCTTCGCCAACATCGCGCCGCTGCTCGCGGTCGGCGTGACGATCGCGGGCGTGCTGGTGCTGCGCAGCGCCGACAAGGCCGCCCAGGGGATGGAGGGCAAGCGGACCCGGCGCGGCCCGCGCTCCGGCGACGTCGTCGCGGCGGCGTTCCGGACGCCGCTGCACCTGCCCGGCGCGGTCATGGTCACCGCGCTGCTGGCGGCGCTCAGCCTGTTCGCCGGGTTCGTCCTGCTCGGCGTGCTGATCTTCACCAAGTCCGACATGACCGCGTCCCGGGCGATCGCGTACTCGGCGATGGCCGTGATCGGGCTGCTCTGCCTGGCGCCGGGCAGCGGCGCGCCCCGCCGGCAGCTGGCCCGGATCTGGGGCGCGACGCTCCCGCGTACCGAGGCCGCCCTCGCCGCCGTCCTCATCCTGGGGATCTTCGCCGCCGTGCTGGTCGGCCTCTCCCAGAAGCAGCCGCCCGACACCACCCCGCTGGACGGCATGAGCCAGAACCTGGAGAGCCTGCGCAGCGATGTCCACGACCTCGTCACCGGGTTCCCGTTCGTCTGACGGAGCCTGGGTCCCCCCGCCGCCCGAGCCGCCAGGACCGCCCGAGCCGCCGGCGCCGTCCGGGCCGCCGCTCGACGGTCCGCCGCCGTTCGCGGCCGCCCCGGTCCCCGCGCCGCCGCTCCCGCAGGACGCCCTCCCGGCCGACGGCCCCCCGCCCTCCGCGCCCGCAGCAGCCGCCGAGCCGGTGGACGGTGAGCAGGCCGAGATGATCGGCCCGTACCGCCCGGTTCAGCTGATCGGCTCCGGCGGCATGGGGCAGGTGTTCCGCGCCCGCGACCCGCGCGGCGGCACGTTCGCCGTCAAGACCCTGCACCCGCACCTGGTCGACGCCGGCGACTCGCGCGCCCGGCTGCGCCGCGAGGTCGAGACGATGGGCCGGGTCACCAGCCCCCGCGTCGCCGAGATCGTCGAGTTCGACGTCGACGCCCGCGTCCCCTACATCGTCACCCGGTACGTCGAGGGCCGGCCCCTGCTGGACGAGGTCCGCGGCGCCGGCGCGATCACCGGCGCGGCGCTGTGGCGGATCGCGGTCGGCACCGCCGAGGCGCTCGAAGCCGTGCACCGGGCCGGCGTCGTGCACCGCGACATCAAGCCCGGCAACGTGCTGCTGGAGGCCGGCGAGCCGGTCGTGATCGACTTCGGCATCTCGCAGGGCGTCGACGACACCCGCCTCACGCACACCGGCGGCGGGCGGTCCGGTACCTGGCGGGCCGACGCGCCCGAGCTGATGGAGGGCGACCACGCCGGCCCGCCCGCCGACGTGTTCGCCTGGGCGGCGATGATCGCGTTCGCGGCGACCGGCACCGACCTGTACGACGCGCCCAACGACGCCGCGGTCTGCGTGCGGATCATCCGCGGCGACCACGACCTGAGCGGCGTCCCGGACGAGCTGCGCCCCCTGCTCGCCGACGCGCTCGCCGCCGACCCGTCGGCCCGCCCGTCCGCCGAGGCGCTGGTGCGGCGGCTGCGGGCGCTGCGCCCCGACTCGGCGGGGCTGCGGGTGTCCAGCGGCAGCGGCCCCGCCGTGTCCACCGGCGGCCCCATGCCCGGCGCGCGGCCCCGCCCGCTCGCGCCGATCGGCCCGTACCGCCCGCTGCAGCGGCTCGGGCGCGGCGGCATGGGCGACGTCTTCCTCGCCCGCGCCGACGACGGCCGGATGGTCGCGATCAAGACGCTGCACCCGTTCCTGCCCGCCGAGTTCCAGGCCAAGGACCGGCTCCGCCGCGAGGTCGAGGCGATGCGCCGGATCCGCAGCCGCAACGTCGTCGAGCTCGTCGACCACGACGTGGACGGCGACCCGCCCTACATCGTCACCCGCTACGTCGAGGGCGCCTCGCTGCTGGAGACCGTCAAGGGCCGCGGCCCGCTGCCCCGCGACGGGCTGCTCCGGCTGGCCGGCGGCCTGGCCAACGCGCTCGCCGCCGTCCACGAGGCCGAGAGCGTCCACCGCGACGTCAACCCGGGCAACGTGATGCTGGTGTCCGGCGAGCCGATCCTGATCGACTTCGGCATCGCCTACCTCTCCGGGGCGTCGCGGCTGACCCAGGGACCCGTCGGCACGCCCGGCTACGTCTCGCCCGAGGTGCTGGAGGGCAAGCCGGCCGCCCCGCCGACCGACGTGTTCGGCTGGGCCGCGACGATCGCCTACGCCGCGACCGGGCGCCGCACCTACGAGGCGACGAGCCCGGCCGCGTTCGTCCGCCGCGTCCTGACCGGATGGCCGGACCTCGCCGGGATCGCCCCCGACCTGCGCGAGGTGCTGGAGGACGCGCTCGCCCGCGACCCGGACCTGCGGCCGGACGCGTCGGAACTGGCCGCGCGGTTCGCCAACCCCGGCTCGATCGCGCCCCGGCTGAAGCTCAAGCCCGAGCCGAAACCGGAGCCGCCCCCGCCGCCGAAGCCCGAGCCGCCCGCCGACCGGGTCGTCGCGGGCCGCGCCGCGTTCGCGCAGGCCGGCTTCGCGCTGACCGTGTCGGTGATCGAGGTGTCGCTCGCCGAGGCCAAGCGGGAGCTCGTCGCCGCCGAGCGCAGCCACGCCATCGGCGGGACCTGGTCGGAGCACACAGCCGGCTACGCCCGCAAGTCGCTCGCCGCCGCCACCCGCGCCGCCCGCGACGCGCAGACGGGCACCGGCGTCCCCGCCAACGGCCCCCGCCTCGCCGAGATCTACCGGGCCGCGAGCCTCTACGCCCGGCACGCGCAGGGCCTCCTGCAGGGCCGTCCGGTGATGCCGGGGCAGCTCGCCGACGTCCGCCGCGTCGTCGCCCTGCTCGGCACCGCCCGCTTCACCCGCGCCCGCTTCAAGGAGGGCTACGACCCCGCCGAGGTCGACGGCTTCGTCGGCCGCGTCCGCGCGTGGCTGGTCGGCGACCGCCGCGCCCTCGCCGAGGTGGTCGGCGCCGACGACGTCCGCGCCCGCGCCTTCACCCTGCGCCGCCTCCGCGAGACCTACGACAAGGACGAGGTCGACGCCTTCCTCGCCGCCCTGGAGACCGAACTCCGCCGCACCGGCTACCTCTAACCCAGAGCGCTGCGGGGTGGGTGGGGTGGTCGGTAGGGTGGCGGGCCATATGAGCGGCGAGACGAGCCACCAGGAGCACATCGGTCCGTACCGGCTGCTGTCCCGGCTGGGCGACGGGACCGGCGTGCACCGGGCCACCGGGCCGGACGGCCGCGATGTGGCGATCAGGCTGCTGCCGCCGGGCGCCGCGCCCGACATCGAGCGGATGCAAGCGGTGCTCAGCCCCTACGCGGCGGACGTCCTGGACGGCGAGTCCGGCGTGCGCCGGCCGTACGTGGTGTCGCGGTTCGTGCCGGGACGCCCGCTGGGGGCGGTCGTCGCGGAGCAGGGGCCCATGTCCGGCGACGCGCTGCGGCTGATCGCGGTCGGGCTGGCGAAGGCGCTGGCCGCCGTGCACCGGGCGGGGCTCGCCCATGGGGAGCTGGGGCCCGAGACGGTGCTGGTGGTGGACGGCGCTCCGGTCGTGGTGGATTTCGGGCTGGCCGTCGGGGCGCACGGGCCGGGGGACGTGCACGCGTGGGCGGCGACGGTGACGTTCGCGGCGACCGGGCGGTTCGAGGTGCCCGCGGACGCGCTGCCCGCGGATCTGCGTCCGCTGGTGGCGGCGGACGCGGACCCCGATCCGGCGGCGCGGCCGGACGCGGAGCGGCTGGCGGAGGCGGCGTCCCGGCTGGAGGTGCGGCCGGCGCGGGCCGTCCCGGCGCCGGCGCCGCCGGTGGCGGAGGAGGCCGCGCGGGCGGTGGCGTCCGCGCCCGTCCGGGAACCGGTGCAGGCGCAGGAGCTGGCGGTGGCGCAGGGGTGGGCGCGGCTGCTCGCGGCGACGGTGGTGGTCATCGGCGTCGGCGTCGCGGTGATGATGCCGATCGCCGGGCTGCTGCTGACGCTGGTGGCGGTGACGCTGCTGCGGACGGCCATGTCCGACACGGTGGCGGGCTGGGCGTGGGCGCTCGGCCGGACCGCCCTGACCGTCCCGTACGCGGCGGCGCTCACGGTGGCGGTGCCGCTCGGGCTGGCCGCGGCGTCGGTCATCGGCGGGGAGATCGACTCGCTGGGGGCCTGCGCGTTCGGCGCCGGGGCGGGCGCGGCGGTGCTGTGGACGGCGCCGGGCGTCAGCGCGCCGCGCCGCCAGCTGGAGCGGATGTTCATGGCGGTCGCCGGCAATCCGCGGCACATCGCGGTCGCGGGGGTGGCGCTGGGGGTGCTGGCGCTGCTCGCGGTGGTCGGGGCGATGTCGCTGACGCCGAGCTTCGCGCCGATGTACGGGCTGCAGAGCTCGCTGGAGCGCTCGATCGACCGGTTGCAGAACGCCATGGACCGCGGATGAGTATGAGCTGCGTCACGCCGCCCTCTGGGCGGGACGGGCGCCGTGAACCGGGCGTGCACGTGGGTAAGGTCTCACGAACTGGGATTTGCCAGTAGGCTACCGATGAGTAACATTTGTCGTGCACGGCCGAACCGGGGACCCGGCTCCGAAGCACGTTCGGGTGTTTGGCAGGCTGTGACCACGAAAGCGCATGTCCGCGTCGACCCGTCATGGGCGGCGCCCCTCTGTCCGCTTACCCCAGCGGCCAACTGAGTGCAGGGAGGTCGGCCACCGGCCATGAACATCGTCGTCCTGGTGAAGCAGGTTCCCGATACGGAGAGCCCGCGCAAGCTGAAGTCCGATGACAGCACGCTCGACCGCGCTGCCGCGGACGGTGTCATCAACGAGCTCGATGAGTACGCCATCGAAGAGGCGCTGCGCATCAAGGAGGCCCAGGGCGGCGAGGTGACCGTTCTGACCATGGGCCCCGACAAGGCCACCGACTCCATCCGCAAGTCGCTGGCGATGGGCGCCGACAAGGCCGTCCACCTCCTCGACGACGCCCTCGCCGGCTCCGACGCGCTGCAGACCTCCTACGCGATCCAGCAGGCGCTCGGCCGCACCGGCTTCGACCTGGTGATCCTCGGCTCGGAGTCCACCGACGCGCGCACCGGCGTGCTCGCGGCGATGCTCGCCGAGCGGCTCGGCGTGCCGCAGGTCTCGCTGGCCAACAAGGTGGAGATCGACGGGTCGTCCATCAAGGCGCAGCGGGTCACCGACTACGGCTTCGACCGCGTCGAGGCGACCCTGCCCGCCGTGGTCAGCGTGGTCGAGAAGATCAACGAGCCCCGCTACCCCTCGTTCAAGGGGATCATGGCGGCCAAGAAGAAGCCGGTCGAGACGCTCGGCATCGCCGACGCCGGCATCGAGGCCGCGCAGGTCGGCCTGGCGAACGCGGCCACCGAGGTGGTCGACTTCGCCGAGGCGCCGCCGCGCGCGCAGGGTCAGATCGTCACCGACGAGGGCGACGGCGGCGCGAAGATCGCCGAGTTCCTCGCGTCGAAGAAGTTCGTCTGACCGAGGAAGGGGATTAAGGAACAATGGCTGAGATTCTCGTCCTCGTCGACCACGTCGACGGTGAGGTCAAGAAGGTCACCCTCGAGCTGCTGACGCTGGCCAACAAGCTGGGCGAGGCCGCGGCGGTATGGGTCGGCCCCGGCGCCGACGGCGCCAAGGACAAGCTCGGCGAGTACGGCGCCGGCAAGCTCTACGTCGCGGCCGACGAGGAGCTCACCTCCTACGTCGTCGCGCCGAAGGCCGCGCTGCTGGCCCAGCTCGTCGCCGACAAGTCCCCGGCAGCGGTGCTGGTCTCCGCGACGGCCGAGGGCAAGGAGGTGGCGGGCCGGCTGGCCGTCAAGACCGGCTCCGGCGTCCTCACCGACGTGGTGGACGTCACCGACGGCTTCGTCGCCGAGCACTCCATCTTCGGCGGCGGGATCATCGCGCACGCCAAGGTGAAGACCGGCACGCCGATCATCGCCGTGCGGCCGAACTCCGTCGCGCCCGAGGCGTCCCCGGCCACCCCGGCCGAGGAGGCGGTCTCGGTGACGCTGTCGGACGCCGACAAGGCCACCAAGGTCGTGGAGAAGGTCGTCCAGGAGAAGGGCGAGCGCCCGGACCTGACCGAGGCCGCGATCGTGGTCTCCGGCGGCCGCGGTGTCGGCGGCGCCGAGAACTTCAAGATCATCGAGGACCTGGCCGACTCGCTCGGCGCGGCCGTCGGCGCCTCCCGCGCCGCGACCGACGCCGGCTGGTACCCGCACTCGTTCCAGGTCGGCCAGACCGGCAAGACCGTGTCGCCGCAGCTGTACGTCGCGGTCGGCATCTCCGGCGCCATCCAGCACCGGGCCGGCATGCAGACCTCGAAGACCATCGTCGCCATCAACAAGGACCCCGAGGCGCCGATCTTCGAGCTCGTCGACTACGGCATCGTGGGCGACCTGTTCCAGGTCGCGCCGCAGCTCACCGAAGAGGTCAACAAGCGCAAGTGATCTCTCGTCGGCGCCCCGCCCCCCGGAACGATCCGGGGGCGGGGCGTCCGGCGTTTCAGGACCTGGCCGGCGACGGGTACGGGACGGCCTTCAGCAGCTCCGGCTTGAGCATGTCCGCGACCTCCGCGTACGGGACGGTCGTGTCCTCCTCGCCGCACGCGGATTCGTAGCCCAGAACGGAACCGTAGAAGGCCACGCGGAGCCCGGTCGGCGTCAGGGCCATGCTGACGTCCCCGGACTTGACGAACGCGGACGGGTTGTCGGTGCCGTGGGGCCTGATGATCCCGGTCCCGGGGTCGACGTCGCTGTAGCAGTAGGTGCCGTGGGGCAGGTGCGCCTTGATCTTCTTGTCCAGCGGTGCGAGGCCCTGCTCGGTCGGGACGCGGAACAGGTCGAACGGGCGGTAGGCCGCGCCGGTCCGCAGGTCGACGGTCACGGCGGGCGAGTGGTCCCAGCCGGTTCCGCGCTCTCCCTGCAGGTTGACGGTGTACCAGACCGACAGCAGCCGGTCGTTGCGCATCAGCATCGCCGGTTTCACGACGTCGGTGTAGGCGCCCCTGCCGGATCCACCGGTGAGGCCCTTGAGGGTCTTGGCCCAGCGCTCCTCGAGCGGCGCCCGCAGCGCCTGGTCGATCTTCCGGACGAGCGCGGGCCGCCCGTCCGCGACCGTGACGACCTGGCCCCGCGCCTGGAAGGACACCCCCTGGCCGAGGTCCCTCCGCGGCTCGTTCAGCGCGATGAGCGAGGCGACGATCGGCTTCGGCTCCGGCTTGTCCTTCGCCTCGGCGACGTACACGGCGGCGCGGAGGCCCGACGCGATGACGGCCGCGCCGCCCACGGCCGCCGCGGCGCCCTTCGCGCCGAGCGCGCCGAT
>NZ_BAAAMR010000107.1:11186-32263 GCF_039529375.1 Actinomadura napierensis | reverse complement strand
ACGACGTCGCCGCCCCGGACGCCGCCGTCTCCGACGCGGCCGCGTCGGAGGCCGAACCGCCGGCGGGCGCCGCGGGCGGTGACGCCGCCGGGAAGGCCGGCTCCACCGAGACCACGAAGGCGGGTGACTCGTGACCTACCGCACCGCGGTGATGGGCGCCGGGTCCTGGGGGACCACGTTCGCCAAGCTGCTGCACGACGCGGGCGGGGAGGTCACCCTGTGGGCGCGCCGCCCCGGGCTCGTCGAGGCGATCAACGAACGGCACGAGAACACCGACTACCTGCCCGGCGCCCCGCTGCCCGAGCCGATCCGGGCGACCCTCGACCCGGCCGAGGCGCTGGACGGCGCCGACTTCGTGGCGCTCGCCGTCCCGGCGCAGACGCTCCGCGACAACCTGTCCGCGTGGGTGCCGCTGCTGCCGCCCGGCGCCGTCCTGGTCAGCCTGATGAAGGGCGTGGAGCTCGGCACCACCCGGCGCATGTCGGAGGTGATCGGCGAGGTCGCCGACGTCCCCGAGGAGCGGGTCGCGGTGTTCAGCGGGCCGAACCTGGCGCGCGAGATCGTGACCGGGGAGCCGAGCGCCGCCGTCGCCGCGTGCGTGGACGAGGCGGCCGCGCGGCAGCTGCAGGCCGCGACCATGACCCCCTACTTCCGCGTCTACACCTCCACCGACGTGATCGGCGTCGAGCTCGGCGGGGCGATCAAGAACGTCGTCGCGCTGTGCGTCGGGATGTCGGTCGGCCTCGGCTTCGGGTCCAACACCCAGGCGGTGCTGATGACCCGCGGGCTCGCCGAGACCGCCCGGCTCGGGATGGCGCTCGGCGCCGACGAGCACACCTTCGCCGGGCTCGCCGGGATGGGCGACCTCACCGCCTCCTGCGTGTCGCCGCTGGCCCGCAACCGGACGTTCGGCGAGAACCTCGGCCGCGGGATGACCCTCGAGCAGGTCATCGCCGTCACCAAGCAGACCGCCGAGGGCGTGAAGTCCTCGGAGGCGGTGCTGGAGCTGGCCCGCAAGCACAACGTCGAGATGCCGATCACCGAGGCGGTCGTCTCGGTGCTGTACCACGGCACCCCGATCAAGGAGGCGGCGATCTCGCTGATCTCCCGCTCGCCGAAGCCGGAACGGTACGGGGTATGACGCCCCCGGCGGCGGGCGGGGGCGGCCGGGGCGCGCCCGGATCGTTCGTGGCCGCGCCGTACTGATCACCGATAGGGTCGGGAATCATGTCCCAGGTTTCTAAGACGCGCGTGGCCGTGGTGTTCGGCGGGCGCAGCTCCGAGCACGCGATCTCCTGCGTCACCGCGGGCGCCGTGATGGCGGCGATCGACCGGGACCGCTACGAGGTGCTGCCGATCGGCATCGCCCGCGACGGCCGCTGGGTGCTCGCCCCCGAGGACCAGCGGCTCGCGATCGAGGACGGCCGGCTCCCCGAGGTGTCCGGCGGCGGCAGCGCGCTCGCGCTGCCGTTCGACCCCGACAGCCGCGGGCTGATGGTCGTCGAGCCCGGGACGGTCCCCGCCACGCTCGGCGAGGTCGACGTCGTCCTGCCGCTGCTGCACGGCCCGTACGGCGAGGACGGCACCATCCAGGGTCTGCTGGACCTGGCCGGCGTCCGCTATGTCGGCGCGGGGGTGCTGGCCAGCGCGGTCGGCATGGACAAGGGCTTCATGAAGCTGGTCTGGCAGGCGCGCGGGCTGCCCGTCGGCCCGTACGTGCTGATCGGCGACCGGGAGTGGCGGCGCGAGCGCAAGCGCAAGCTCGACGAGGTCAAGGAGCAGCTGGGGCTCGCCGCCGGCCGCGCGGTGTTCGTCAAGCCGGCCCGCGCCGGGTCCAGCATGGGCATCACCCGGGTCGCCGGCGAGGCGGACCTGGAGGCGGCGGTGGAGACGGCCCGCGAGCACGACCCCAAGGTGATCGTGGAGGCGGCGATCGAGGGCCGCGAGATCGAGTGCGGCGTGCTGCAGGGCCTGGACGACGGCCCGCCCGAGGCGAGCCTGCCCGCCGAGGTGATGACGGCGAGCGGCCACGACTTCTACGACTTCGAGACGAAGTACCTCGACGCCGGCACCCGGATGGTCATCCCGCCGGACCTGCCCGCCGAGGCGATCGAGGAGGTCCGGGCGGTCGCGGCGCAGGCGTTCGAGGCGCTGGACTGCGAGGGCCTCGCCCGGGTCGACTTCTTCCACACCCCCGACGGCCGCTGGATCCTCAACGAGATCAACACGATGCCCGGCTTCACGCCGGCGTCGGCGTTCCCGCAGATGTGGGCCGCGACCGGCCTGGACTACCCGTCCCTGGTCGACCGGCTGATCCAGACGGCGCTGCGCCGCCCCGTCGGCCTGCGCTGACGCGGCGCCGGGCGGTGCCCCGCCCGCGGTGAAGGCGGGGTGACCTGACGTTCGCGGCGGTGAAATCGGGCCGAAACGGGGCCGGGAAAGGATCGGTCCATTCCCGGTCGCCGTTCTGGAAGGACGCCCCGCCTTGACGCTCTCACCTGTCGCGCCGCCCAGCCCGCCCGCCGTCGCAGAGGGGACGCGGCCGGTCCCCGGTCACAACCGGTGGCATCCCGCGATCCCCGGCGTCGCCGAAGTGATCACCGGCGGGTCGGTCCGAATGGAGTGCGCGGGCCGCGAGCCGGGTGAGGACGCGGTGCTGTGCGGCCCCCTCGTGGTCGTCGGCGCCGAGCCCGGCGACGTCATCGTGGTTGACGTCCTCGGCGTCGGCCGCGCGGACGGGCTGTACTGCGCGTCCGGGCATCCCGGCCTCATCGGATGCGCCCCGCCGGAACGGCCCGTCCGCGCGGCGGCGCCGGGCGGCGACGAGGGCTCGGTGCTGCTCGGCGCCGTGCACCCGGCGGTCCGCGCGCGGGTCGCCGCGGAGGCGGTGCGCAGCGAGGCGCGCGGCCGGGAGATCGGCGGCTGCGCGATCGCGCCGCTCACCGCCGGATCGCGGATCCTGCTGCCCGTCCACGTGCCCGGCGCGAAGCTGTCGGTGGGCGACCTGCACTTCCCGGCGCGCGGCGCGCTCGACTGCGGGACGGCCGCCCTGCCCGGCTGGATCGACCTGCGGGTCAACCTGACCCGGCGCGGCATCGAGCGGTTCCGGGTGAACGGGCCGATGCTGATGCCCTCGCCGTCCCCGCGGATCGCCTAGCGGACGCTGGGGGCGGCGCCCAGGGCTTGGAGAGCCAGGGCGGTCTCATGCTCCAAAGCCGCGCGCTCGTCGCGTCCGGCTTGGTCGAGGATGGAGGCACGGACGGCCTGCAGGGCGGGCTCCGGCAGGGACGCCAGGCGCACGGCCAGCGCGAGCGCGGCCGGGAGCGCCTCCCCGGCGGGGGTGAGTTCGCTGATCAGGCCGCAGTCAAGGGCCTCGCGGGCGGGGACGCGGCGCGCGGTGAGCGCGATGTCGAGGGCGCGGGCGGTGCCGATGAGGCGTGGCAGCCGGACCGTGCCGCCGTCAAGAGACGGGAGGCCGTGCTCCAGGTTGAGGAAGCCGAACTCCGCGGTCTCGGACGCTACGCGCAGGTCGCACCAGAGGGCCAGCTCGAACCCGCCGCCGAAGCAGTAGCCCTCGATCGCGGCGATCACCGGCTTGGCGGGCGGGGTGCGGGTCACCGCCATCGGCGGCGGGCCGTCGAGGGTGGGCGCGGGGAAGTCCCCGGCGGCCATCGCCTTCAGGTCGTTGCCCGCGCAGAACGTCCCGCCGGCGCCGGTCAGGACGGCGACCCGCGCGTCGCCGGCCGCGAACTCGCCGAAGGCTCGCGCGAGCCCGGCGGCGGTCGGGCCGTCGACCGCGTTGCGGCGGGCGGGCCGGTCGAGGGTGATGATCTGGACGGCGCCGTCTTGCTCGGTCCGCACGGTCATGGAGGGCCTCCGGTCTGAATAGATCGATCGTCATATTAGATAGATCGATCTAGCGACGACAAGGGCTAGGGTGTGGCCATGACGAGCGACACCCGTACCCGGCTGCTGGAGGCGAGCGCCCAGCTGTTCCGCGAGCAGGGGTACGCCGGAACCGGGTTGAAGCAGATCACGGCGGCGGGCGAGGCGCCCTGGGGGTCGCTGTACCACTTCTTTCCGGGCGGGAAGGAGCAGCTCGGCGCCGAGGCGGTCGCGCATTCGGGCGGCCGGTACCTGAAGCTGTTCGACATCGTCTTCGATGGGGCGGACGGCGATTTCGTCCGGTCGGTGCGCGACTTCTTCCAGTTGAGTGTCGAGGCGCTGGAGCGATCGGGCTGGGCGGACGGCTGCCCCATCGCCACCGTGGCACTGGAGACCGCGAGCACGAGCGAGCCGTTGCGGCACGCGTGCGCCGAGGTGTTCGTGTCGTGGCAGGAGGCGATCGCGCGGCGGCTGCGGGCGGCCGGCGTGCCGGACGGGCGAGCCGCCGACCTCGCGACGTACGTGCTCAGCGCCTTCGAGGGCGCGCTGGTCCTCAGCCGGACGGCGCACGACACGCGGGCGCTGAAGGTGACCGGCGGCATCGTCGCCGAGACCGTCCGGGCCGCGCTTCCCTGACCGGGACGGGGTGACGCTCCTCACCGGTGCGTGCCATTGTTGGGCGCCGAAGCCGCCGGTATTTTACTGGACAGCCCGTCAATAGTCCGTGGCGCGCGGGAGGGAAGCCCATGTCGGTTCAGCGTCCGCCGGTGCGGCCCCCGGAGCCGGAGAACATCGTCCTGCGGGCGCGGGACGTCCGGTTCGACTGGTCGGACGTCCCGCTGCACTGGATCCCACGCGACCCGGTGGCGACGCACCTCATCAACGTCCTGCACATGCTGCTGCCGGCCGGTGAGGAATGGTTCGTCAAGGTCTTCAAGGAGGCCGTCCCGTACATCAGGGACGACCGGCTCCGCGAGGACGTGCTCGGCTTCATCGGCCAGGAGGCCATGCACGCGGCCTCCCACGACGCCGTCCTCGACCACTTCGTCGAACAGGGCCTGGACGTGCGGCCGTTCGTCCGGCAGGTCGAGTTCGTCTTCGAGGACCTGCTCGGCGACCGCGGCCTGGAGGGCGAGCGCCGGCGCGCGTGGCTGTTCGAGCGGATCGCCCTGATCGCCGCGATCGAGCACTTCACCGGCGTGCTCGGCGACTGGATCCTCAACGCGCGGGCGCTGGACAAGGCCGGTGCGCACCCGATGATGCTGGACCTGCTCCGCTGGCACGGCGCCGAGGAGGTCGAGCACCGGCACGTCGCGCACGAGCTGTTCATGCACCTCGACGGCTCCTACGGGGCACGGCTCCGCGCGATGGGCGAGACGATCACCATGCTCGGCGCGCTGTGGCACCGCGGGCACCGCTTCCTCATGGCCCGCGACCCGATCGTCAGGGGCCGGATCAAGGGCGGGCTGCGGCATCTGCGCCGCACCGGCCCTGCGGGCCTCACCCCGGACGGCCGGATGGTCGGCGCGTCGGTGGTCCGCTACCTCAAGCGCTCCTACAGCCCGCTGAACGAGGGGTCCACAAGCCAGGCGCTGGCCTACCTCGCCTCGTCCCCGGCGGCGCGGGCGGCGCAGCGGTGATCCCGCCCGACCTGCGGGGACGCCGCGACCGCGACCCGTTCTGGGTGGCGGTGAACGCCGCGTTCAACGGGATCCAGCGCGTCCGGTCGCTGCGCGACCCGGCGCCGCCGCGCGTCCGCCCGGTCGACCGGACGATGCGGCTGACCGTCCTGGAGGTGCGCGAGGAGGCCGAGGACGTGGCGGCCGTCCGCCTCGGCGCCGCCGACGGGCGGGCCCTGCCCGGCTGGCAGCCCGGCTGCCATCTGGACGTGCTGCTCCCGTCCGGGCGCCGCCGCCAGTACTCGCTGTGCGGGGACCCGGCCGACCGGCGCACGTACCGCATCGCCGTCCGCCGCCTGCCCGCCGGAGGCGGCGGCTCCGTCGAGATGCACGGCCTGCGCGAGGGCGCGTCGCTCGCCGTCCAGGGGCCGCGGAACGCCTTCCCGTTCCTGGCGCACGACCGGTACCTGTTCCTCGCGGGCGGCATCGGCATCACGCCGATCCTGCCGATGGTGACGGCCGCCGAGCGGTTCGGCGCGGACTGGCGCCTCGTCTACACCGGCCGGACCCGCGCGTCCCTGCCGTTCCTGGACGAACTGCCCGCGGGACGTGTGACCGTCCGCACCGACGACGAGCACGGCGTCCCGTCCGCCGCCGACCTCCTCGGCGACGTCCCCGGCGACGTCCCCGGCGGGACGGCCGTGTACTGCTGCGGCCCCGCCCCGATGATCGACGCCGTCCGCGCGGCCGTCGGCGAGGACGCGACACTGCACTATGAGCGGTTCGCGCCGTCGCCGATCGTCGGCGGCAAGCCGTTCGAGGTGGAACTGGGACGCAGCGGCCGGGTCCTCGCGGTGCCCGCCGACCGGTCCGCTCTGGACGTGATCCGGGACGTGCTGCCGGATGTGGCCTACTCCTGCCGGCAGGGGTTCTGCGGCACCTGCCGGACCGGCGTGCGCGCCGGCGACGTCGACGACCGCGCGCTGTCCGACCAGGGCGACGCCACCATGCTGACCTGCGTCTCGCGCGCCACCGGCGGCCGGATCACCCTCGATCTGTGATCCGGCGGCGGCCCCGGCCGCCGCCGGAATATGCCAGTCTTGGGGGACTGGTCCCGTCCCGAGGAGAACGCGCCGTGCCGCCTGCCGACCTGCCGGATCGCATCGGTCCCTACCGGGTGGTGGACCGGCTCGGCGAAGGCGGGATGGGCGCGGTCTACGTCGGGCTCGACGGGACCGGACGCAAGGTCGCGATCAAGGTGATCCGGCGCGAGTACGCCGCCGACCGGCAGTACCGGGCACGGTTCCAGGCGGAGGTGGCCGCGGCGCAGCGCGTCCGCCCGTTCTGCACCGCGCCGGTGCTGGACGCCGACCCGGCGGCCGACCCGCCGTACCTGGTGACCGAGTTCGTGAACGGCCCCAGCCTGGACGCCGCCGTCGACAAGGACGGCCCGCTGCGCGGCGCCGACCTGGAGGCCGTCGCGGTCGGCATCGCCACCGCGCTGACCGCGATCCACGACGCCGGCGTCGTGCACCGCGACCTCAAGCCGGCGAACGTGCTGCTGTCCACGTTCGGCCCGCGCGTGATCGACTTCGGCATCGCCCGCTCGGTGGACGGGACGCGCCTCACCGCGACCGGCGGCATCGTCGGCACGCCCGCGTTCATGGCGCCCGAGCAGCTGGACGGGCGCGGGGCGGCCCCCGCGTCCGACGTGTTCGCCTGGGGCGCGACCGTGGCGTTCGCCGCGCGCGGCGGCCCCTGCTTCGGCGGCGACTCGCTCCCGGCGATCATCCACCGGATCATCAGCGGCGAACCCGACCTGAGCGGGCTGAACGGAACGCTGCTGGGCGCGGTCGAGGCGGCGCTCGCCAAGGACCCGGCGCGCCGCCCGTCCGCCCAGGCCCTCCTGGACCGCCTGATCTCCGGCGGCGCCCCGCGGCAGGTCGCGTCCGCCCCGTCCGCCTCGGCCGGCGCGGCGCAGGCCGGCGCGCCACAACGGGGCCCGCAGACCCCGCCGCCCGCGCGGCACACCGGCCTGTCGCAGACCCCGCCCCCACCGCACGCACAGACCCCGCCTCCATCGCACGCGCCGACACCGCCGCCCGGCCCCGCGCCGTCACCCGCGCTGGCGGCGGGCGAGGCCGACGCGCTCGTCGAGCGACAGTACCGGCAGGCCGCCCAGGCGGGCGATCCGTCCGCGATGCGGAACCTCGCGGCGCTTCTGGGCATGCAGGGCCGCACTGCCGAGGCCGAGTCGTGGCAGAAGTACGCCGACGCGGTCGCCTCCCGGCCGGCGCCTTATGCGCAGCCCACGGCTCCCGGCGCGTACGGCCCGCCGACCCAGCCGCCGCACGGCGCCGGGGGCCGGCCGAACCCGTACGCCAAGCCCTCCTACAACCACGCCTCGATCTACGCGCTGACCTGCGGGCTGGTCGGGCTGATCTCCTGCGGCCTGACCTCCATCCCGGCGATCGTCGCCGGGCACATCGCGTGGGCGCGGGTACGCCGCTCCCGGCAGCGCGGCCTCGGTTTCGCGATCACCGGGATCACGCTCGGCTGGCTCATGGTCGCGTTCTGGCTGCTGGTCCTGCTCGGCTGGTCCCTGCCGGACGACACCTCCAGCGGCTGAGCATCGCCGGCGGTAAATGCGTTGCGGGTTCCGGGCGGCGGCTGGCACCGTGGAACACGTCAGCCCGTCCAAGACGGTGACACGAGACCTCGAGAGGAGGACCGGCCATGGCGATGGAGCAGCTACGACTTCGACTGCCTTCGGCGTCGCACGCCCGCCCCGGCCGGTATCCCCACTCCTAGAGGCCCTTCTCGGAGACCCGGCCGAGCCGCCGCGAGCGACGCCTCGCACAGCCCTGCGGCTCTACCCCAACCGGCAGAGGGGCCATCCCCAGATGGTGGACGTTCCGGGTTCGAATCCCGGGAGCCGCACGCAGGCCTCCGTAGTCCAACGGTAGAGACAGCGGCATGAGGTGCCGTGTGCTGGGGGTTCGAATCCCTCCGGAGGTACGGCGCGGGCCAGGGAGCCCGCCGCACGGGGCGGCGCCGACGCGGGAGAGTCGGGCCTGTCTGTAAAACAGGTGCATTGTCTGAGCGGGTTCGAATCCCGCCCGCCCCACCGTGATTTCCCCGTCCTCCGGGGCAGGAGGGTCCGAAAGGAACCGACGGAGGGTGGATCCGGTGAACCCCAAGGTCAAGGAGCGCCGCAGCCCCGTCCGCCCGCCAGGTGAGGGCAAGGGCGCGTGGCTCGCCACGCTGGAGCAGGGCGCGAACCTGCTGCAGGACCGGGCGCCGCTGAAGGACTTCGACGTCTACGTCGTCGGGTTCCACTGCGCGAAGGACGAGCCGGACGCGCAGATGGAGGCGCACCACTACTGCAAGGTCGTCAACGACGACATGCTGCAGTGCGTGCTGTTCGACGGCAACACGCGCGACGCGAACCTCATCGGCATCGAGTACATCGTGTCGGAGTCGCTGTTCGCGTCGCTGGACGAGCCGGAGAAGGCGTACTGGCATCCGCACAACTTCGAGATCCTTTCCGGCCAGCTCAGCGCGCCGGGCCTGCCGGACGTCGCGGAGAAGGCGTTCCTGAAGCTCCTGATGAACTCCTACGGGAAGACGTGGCACACCTGGCACACGGGACGGCACGACGAGGGGCCCGGCCACGCGATGCCCGTCGGCGAGCCGAAGCTGATGTGGTCGTTCAACCGCGAGGGCGAGTGCGACGAGGCCCTCAAGCGTGACCGGGACGAGACGATGCGGCTGGACACGGCGAAGAAGAGCCGGGAGCGGCAGGAGTTCGTGCCGCTGGCGCACCCGCAGTGCGGCGTCGACGCGATGCGGGACCAGTTCTCCGGTACGACGCCCATTCCCGGCGTCACCGACGTGGACGGCCGGGCCGAGTAGCCCTGGAGGTCCACCGGCCCAGCGGAGGCCCGTCGGCTCAGCGCTGGCGTTCGTGGATGTAGAGCTCCTTGCGGCCGGCGGGGCCGACCGCGCGGTGGTCCGGGATCGGCAGCTCGTAGCGGACCTTCCGCAGGTGGTCGCCGTACTGCCGGTCGGCGTTGTAGACGGACCGGAACTTCCAGATCGACCGGGCGAAGTTCGTCTGGCCGCGCCACAGGTGGCGGCCCATGATGCCGAGTGTCTGGGCCGCCGCGGCGACGCCGAGATGCTTGCGGTTCATCACCGACTGGGTCTTCACCAGCTCGCGGTAGAACTCGTGGAGTGGCAGGTTGGTCGGCACCACCGCGTGCTGGATGTCGAAGAGCCGGTAGTCGCGCGTCGTCAGCTTGCGCGACTCGGTGTGCCAGATCTCCGTGCCGGGATACGGCGTCATCACGGTGAGGTTGACGATCTCCGGCACCGACAGCGCCCACTCGCGGACGAGCTTGAACTGCCGCGAATCCCACGTCGGGTCGACGATCAGGTTGACGGCGACGGTGAGGCCCATCGCCCGCGCGAGCTCCAGGGCCTTGATGTTGGTGTCGGGGCTGGTCCGCTTGCGGTAGCGGTCGAGGCCCTCCTCGTCGAGCGCCTCCATGCCGAGGAACATGTAGTTCAGGCCGAGCCGCCGCCAGCGCTCGAACACCTCGGGGTGGCGCAGCAGCACGTCCGCGCGGGTCTCCAGGTAGTACTCCTTGCGGATGCCGCGCCGCTCCACCTCGGCGGCGATCGCGTCGCCGTGCTCGGGCTTGATGAACGCGACGTCGTCGACGATGAACAGGCCGGGCTCGCGGATCGAGGCGATCTCCTCCGCGGCGGCCTGCGCCGACACCTTCCGGTAGGTGCGGCCGTAGAACGTCCACGCGCTGCAGAACGAGCAGTCCCACGGGCAGCCGCGGGTGAACTCGATGGACGCGGCCGGGTCCAGGACGCCGATGAAGTACTTGTGGCGGCGCCGGGTGAGGTCGCGCGCGGGCCGGGGCGCGTCCAGGCTGTCGAGCAGCAGCGGCACCTTCTTGCAGGTGCCGTCGACGGTCACCGCGCCCGGGACCTCGCCGAGGCCGCCGTCGCGCGCCGCCTCCAGCAGCATCGGCGCGGCCACCTCGCCCTCGCCGCGCAGCACCGCGTCCAGCGCCCCGTTCGACTGGTCGAGGACGTGCTCGGCGATGAACGACACGCTGTGCCCGCCCGCGAACACGAAGCAGCGCGGCAGCCGGCGCTTGATCTCCTTGGCCAGGTCGAGGACCTCCGGCACGTTGGCCAGGTAGTTCACCCCGAAGCCGACCGCCTCGGGCTCGAACTCGCGCAGTTCGCGGCGCAGGTCGTCGTGCGTGAACACCTGCAGGTCCAGCAGGCGCACCTGGTGGCCGGCGGTGCGCAGCGCCGCGGCGACCCGTTCGACGCCGAGCGGCTCCAGCCGCAGGAAGATCTCCGAGTACATCAGGCCGCTGGGATGGACCAAGAGGGTGCGCATCGGTTCCTTTCCCAGCTCATCGGATGTTCCGGTCGGTGCCGGGGCGTCCGGCCCCCGCACAGCGGACTGTTACCCGTGACCACGGAGAGTTAACGAATTTGCCGGAGCGTCGTCACTGATCTAATGTCCGGACACGTGTCCGGAGATCTGACGACCGAGCCCACCCGCCGTCGCCTCACGCCGCGCCAGGCCGACACGGTGCGGCGGCTCACCGACGCCGCCGTCGAGGAGGTCCGCGACACCGGCTACGAGGGGCTGACCGTCCGCAACGTGGCCCGCCGCGCGGGCGTCGCGCCGGCCACCGCCTACACCTACTTCGCGTCGAAGAACCACCTCATCACCGAGGTGTTCTGGCGGCGGCTCAGCGCGCTGCCGGACGTCGAGACCGGCGACGCGGGCGGCGCGGGCGGCTCCGACGTCTCCGACGGGGCGGCCGCGCGGGTCGTGCGGGTGCTGCGGGAGATCGTGCTGCTGGTCTCCGACGAACCGGAGCTCGCGGCGGCGTGCACCACCGCGATGCTCGGCACCGACCCCGACGTCCGGGAACTGCGCGGCCGCATCGGCGCCGCGATCCGCGCCCGGCTGCGCGCGGCGCTGGGCGAGCACGCCGACCCGGCGGTCCTCGGCGCGCTGGAGATGGCCTACTCCGGCGCGCTCCTGCAGGCGGGCATGGGCTACACCTCGTACGCCCGCATCGCCGACCGGCTCGCCGGGGCGGCGCGGCTCATCCTGCCCGGGCCGCGCTAGATCTGCCCCTCGGGCTTGGCCGGGATCGTCGCCTTGATCGCGGGGGTCAGCTCGATCAGCACGTCCCCGGCCGGCCGGTACTTCGCCGGGACGGTCACCTCGACGTAGGCCTGCCGGCCGACCGCCGTCCAGGTCACCGGCCGGTCCACCGGCTGCCCGAACCAGCTGATCCCGTTGATGTCCACCAGCTCCGAGGTCTGCCGCAGCGCGGACGGGATCGGCACGCCGCAGCGCAGCGCGATCGCCGGCGACCCCCACGCGGCGGTCAGCTGCGAGTCCGGCTCGGTGTCGCGCAGGGACTGGCCGTGCACCTTCGCCGGCAGCCGCAGCCCCTCGCAGAGCCGCTGCGTCGCCGCGTCCGGGTGAGGCACCGGGACCTCTACGGCGCCGTCCCCGCACGCCGCGGGCAGCAGCGCGAGCGGGACGAGCAGGACCGGCGCGAAGCGGAACCGGAACCGGAACCGGTCAGATGTGAACAATGGGGCACGTGAGGGTGCGCGTGATGCCCTCGACCGTCTGGATCTGCGCGACGACGAGCTTGCCCAGCTCGTCCACATTCCGCGCCTCCGCTCGGACGATCACGTCGTAGGGTCCCGTGACGTCCTCCGCCAGGGTCACGCCGGGAACGCCGGAGATGTGGCCCGCGACCTCGGCCGCCTTGCCCACTTCAGTCTGGATGAGGATGTAGGCCTGCACCAACACGTCCTCCCCGGGCGGAGAAATAGCCGTCGGACGGTCACCGTATCGTGTTACGCGCCGCCGCGGGGGTCCGGGGGGCGCACAGCGCGGGCCACGGCTACGGGCACGGTGTGCGGACGGGACCGGACGGTGCGGGCATGGACAGGGTCGCGAAGCGGGAACGGGGCGGAACGGGGCGGATGGGCACCATCGGGGAGCTGGGGGAGTTCGGGCTGATCGGCCGGCTGACGCGCGGGCTGCCGCGGGGAGCGGACGTCCGGCTCGGCCCCGGCGACGACGCCGCGGTCGTCGCCGCGCCGGACGGACGCGTCGTCGCCACCACCGACCTGCTCGTCGAGGGGCGGCACTTCCGCCGCGACTGGTCCGGCCCCTACGACATCGGCCGCAAGGCCGCCGCGCAGAACCTCGCCGACGTCGTGGCGATGGGCGCCCGCCCGACCGCGCTGCTCGTCGGGTTCGCGGCGCCGCCGTCCACCGACGCCGACTGGGCCGTGCGGCTCTACGACGGGCTCGCCGACGAGTGCCGTCGCGCGGGCGCGTCCGTCGCGGGCGGCGACGTGGTCGGCGCGCCCGGGATCACCCTCGCCGTCACCGCGCTCGGCGACCTGGGCGGCGGGCGCCCGCTCACCAGGTCCGGCGCGCGCCCCGGCGACGTCGTCGCCGTGCGGGGCAGGCTCGGCTACGCCTCCGCCGGGTGGGCGCTCCTCGCCGAGGGACGGGACGGGCCGCCCGAGCTGCTCGACGCGCACCGCCGCCCGGAGCCGCCCTACGAGGCGGGAGCGGAGGCGCGGGAGGCCGGCGCGACCGCGCTGCTCGACGTCAGCGACGGCCTCGTCCAGGACCTCGGGCACATCGCCGCCGCGAGCGGGGTGCGGATCGACGTCGACTCCGCGACACTGGTCGTCCCGGAGGTCCTCGGCCCGGACGGGCTGCGGCACGTGCTCACCGGCGGCGAGGACCACGGGTTCGCGGGGACCTTCCCGCCGGATTCGCCGCCGCCCCCGTCCTGGACGGTGATCGGATCCGTACGGGAGGGGGACGGGGTGCGCGTCGACGGGCGCGTTCCGGACGCCACCGGATGGGACCATTTCCGGGGGTGAACACCCCATTGACGCAGAAGGTCCACCGGTGCGCTTTCCCTCATCCGGTAGGCATGTTTGGTACTGGTTTGGTATACATCCTGTGATCGAAGAGGAATGGGATGGGACGACACACCAAGCGCGAGCAGTCCGCTGACGGGCCCGTGCCGGACGATCCGGCGCCGGCGGGATCGGTCTACGGTGCTCCCTCCGCCCCGTCCTTCGAGGCCTTCTCCGGCCCCACCGACGACCAGGTGTTCTTCTCCTACGAACCCTTCCCGCCCGGCTCCCCGGCCGGGACGCCCGCCGGCCCGCCGCCCGCCGCGCAGCGCCAGCACGGCCCCCCGGAGCAGCACGGATTCGCGCCCTATCCCGGTGACTACCCGGGCGGCCTCCCCGCCTCCCTCGCCGGCCGCGACGACCGCGCCTACGGCGAGGACCGCTTCCAGGGCTACGCCGACGACCCCGCTCCCGTCCCCGCCGCCGCTCCCGCCTTCGGCCACCTGGACGACCGCGCCGCAGGCATCGCCGAAGACCGCATGCCCGGCCCTCCGGCTCCGCCTCTTCCGCCGCCTCCGCCACCCCCGGCCGCCGGATCCGATGACGACTCCGCCGAGCACCCCTCGGCCCGGACCCGCGTCGCCAAGCTCGTCTCCGCGCTGCCCGTCCCGATGCTGCCGATCGTCGCGCTCGTCATCGCCGTCGGCGTCGTCGCGTACGCGCTGAGCACCCAGCAGATCTCCCTCAACTTCGCCGGCGGCGCCCCCAAGGACCCGATCGACAACCCGCGCGACAGCCAGGTCTCCCAGCGCGGGCCCGGCAACCGCGCCAGCCGCGCGAGCCGCCCCGACGGGCTCGTCATCGCCTTCCATGTGACGTCCCGCACCAGCACGGCGTTCCGGGCCACCGCCACCATCACCAACAAGGGCCAGAAGCCCGTCGGCGCCTGGGCGCTGGCCTTCGGGATCCCGGACGTGACGACCCGCGCGGTCAGCGGCGCGACGGTGGTGAAGACCGGGAAGCTCCTCTACGTCCGCGGCCGGACGGGGATCGCGCCGGGGCGTTCGGTCCAGTTCGTCTTCACCGCGGACGGAACGCCGCGGAAGCCGACCTACTGCCTCATGAACAAGCTGGCCTGCACCATCCTGTGACACCGGGCCGGCGACGCCCGGCCGAGAGCGGCACCGCCCTGCAGATCGCCATAAAGTGGACGTCATGCAGCAGAACGCGTCCGCGCCCCGGCAGACCCCGCCCCTCGTGCTCACCATCGCGGGCTCGGACTCCGGCGGCGGTGCCGGGATCCAGGCGGACCTGAAGACCATGCTCGCCCTCGGCGTGCACGGGATGAGCGTCATCGCCGCCGTCACCGCGCAGAACTCCCTCGGCGTCCAGGGCTACTGGGAGCTGCCGGTGGAGGCCGTCCGGGCGCAGCTGGACTCCGTGCTGTCCGACATCGGCGTGCACGCGATCAAGACCGGGATGCTGGCGTCCACCGCGCTGGTCGAGACGGTCGCCGAGGCGCTGGCCGCCTCGGACGCCCCGTCCGTCGTGGACCCGGTCGGCGTCTCCAAGCACGGCGACTCGCTGCTGGCGCCGGGCGCCGTCGACGCCGTCCGCACGGCGCTGCTGCCCGCCGCCACCGTCGTCACCCCGAACCTGTACGAGGTCGAGCAGCTCACCGGCGTCAAGGTGGTGGACGAGGCGGACCTGCGCGAGGCCGCCGAGGCGGTCAAGGCGCTCGGCCCGCGCTGGGTACTGATCAAGGGCGGCCACCTGCCGGGCGAGCCCGCCGACCTGCTGTTCGACGGGGAGCGGGAGCACCGCTTCACCGCGCCCCGGCACGACAACCGGCACACCCACGGCACCGGCTGCACCCTCGCGTCCGCGATCGCCTCGCAGCTGGCGCTCGGCGACGACGTCCCCACGGCGGTCGGCAAGGCGAAGGAGTACGTCACCGGCGCGATCGCCGCGGGATTCCCGCTCGGCGCCGGGATCGGTCCGGTCGACCACGGCTGGCGGCTGCGTTGACGCAACCCCGGCCCAGAGGGTTCGCCCGGCGGCTGGGCGCGGTGCGCCGGAAGGCGGCCGGACATGCGAAAGCCGGCTCACCGGGCGTTCCCGATGAACCGACTTAGGCTCAGCCGAACCGACTCGGCCCCGTGCTCAGACGGTCGGCTTGACGATCTTGCCGGCCTTGATGCAGGAGGTGCAGGCGTTGATCCGCTTGGTGCTGCCGTTCACGACGGCGCGCACGCGCTGGATGTTGGGGTTCCAGCGGCGCGGGGTGCGGCGGTGCGAGTGGGAGACGCGCATGCCGAAACCGGGTCCCTTGCCGCAGACGTCGCAGACGGAAGCCACGGGAAACTCCAAGTGGGTGTCGATGCTCTACCGGAGCGCCACCCGTCGCCGCCGCAGGCGGCCCGGGCACGATGTGCGCTCGCTGATGAGCGCCTCGGACGAGGCGCACGGATCAGACTAGCCGAACGGCCCACGACTAAGCGAATCGATGCTGCGCTCGGGCGTCTGGCGCCCGGTGCCGGGCGCACTGCAAGATAACGCGATGGTCCTTGATGCGGTGGCGGTGCGGCGGTGGTGCAGGCTCGCGGCGGACGCGCTCGGCCGCACCCGCGGGGAGATCGATGCGCTGAACGTGTTCCCCGTCCCCGACCGGGACACCGGCACGAACCTGCACCTGACGGTGCTCGCGGCGGCGGACGCGGCGGACGCCCTGCCCTCCGGCGCGGGCACGGCGGAGACGTGGCGGGCGGTCTCCCAGGCCGCGCTGCTGGGCGCCCGGGGCAACTCCGGTGTGATCCTCAGCCAGGTGCTGCGGGGCATGGCCGAGGTCCTCGGGGCGGCGGCGCGGCCGGACGGCGAGGCTCTCGCGGAGGCGCTGAGGCATGCGTCCGTGGTGGCCAGGACGGCGGTCGAGCACCCGGTCGACGGCACGATCCTGAGTGTGCTGGACGAGGCGGCCCCCGCCGGGTCGTCGGCGTCCGGCGCGGGCTTCGCCGGGACGGCCCGCGCGGCGGCGGACGGGGCGCGCCGGGCGCTGCGCCGCACCACCGGGCAGCTCGACGTGCTGGCCCGCAGCGGGGTGGTGGACGCGGGCGCCGCCGGGATGTGCGTGGTGCTCGACGCGCTCGCCGCCGTGATCACCGACGAGTACCCGGAGCACTACGAGGTCCCCGCCCGCACCGCCGGGACGGCGCCGGCGCCGGCCGATGACCCCGGGCCCGAGGGCCCAGGTTACGAGGTCATGTACCTGCTGGACGCGCCGGACGCGGCCGTCCACCGCCTGCGGGAGACGCTCGACGGCCTCGGCGACTCGCTCGTCGTGGTGGGCGGCGACGGCCTGTGGAACGTCCATGTGCACGTCGACGACGCGGGCGCGGCGATCGAGGCGGGCATGGCCGCCGGGCGCCCGCACCGCCTCCGCGTCACGTACCTGCACGCCGTCACCGGCGACGGGCACCCGGCCCATGCCGGCCGGGCGGTGATCGCGGTGACCGCCGCCGACGGGCTGGCCGCCCTGTTCGAGGAGGCCGGCGCCAGGGTGGTGCGGCGCGAGCCCGGCGCGGTGCCGCCGCTCGCGGTGCTGGCCGAGGCGATCCTGGCGGCCGGCGACGAGGTGGTGGTGCTGCCGAACGAGCCCGAGGTCCTCGCGCTGGCGGAGGCGGCGGCCGAGCGCGCCCGCGACGGCGGCGCCCGGATCGCGGTGGTGCCCGCCAAGGCGTCCGTGCAGGGGCTCGCGGCGCTCGCGGTCCACGACCCGCTGCGCCGCTTCGGCGACGACGTGATCGCGATGACGCGGGCCGCCGGCGCCACCCGGTTCGGGCACCTGGAGGTGGCCGCGCAGGAGGCGGTGACGAGCGTCGGCCTGTGCCGGCCCGGCGACGTCCTCGGCCTGATCGAGGGCGACGTCGCGACGATCGGCGGGGACGTCGCGCAGGTCGCCCGGCACGTCCTGGACCGGATGCTGTCCGGCGGCGGCGAGCTGGTCACGCTGGTCGCCGGGCGGTACGCGCCGCCCGGGCTGGCCGAGGCGCTGGAGGAGCACCTGCGCGGCGCCCATCCCGATGTGGAGGTCGGCGTCTACGACGGCGCGCAGCATCGCTACCCGCTGCTCATCGGAGTCGAGTGATTGGTGTCCGCGCCATGGGCTAGAAAGGTGTCCGTGGCGAATCTCGACGAGCCGTTGCGCAACGTCCTGGGCGACAAGACCGCCAAGGTGCTGGAGAAGGGCCTCGACCTGAGCACGGTCGGCGACCTCCTGCACCACTATCCGCGCCGCTACGCCACCCGCGGCGAGCTGACCCCGCTGAACGAGCTGCTGGACGGCGAGCACGTCACCGTCATGGCGGAGGTCGTGAAGGTGCAGGGGCGGACGCTGACCCGCAGCCCCGGCTACGTCCTGGAGATCACCGTCACCGACGGGACCGGGCAGCTGAAGCTGAGCTTCTTCGGCCGCAAGGGCTCCTACCGGCCGGAGAAGGACCTCTCGCCGGGCACCCGCGGCCTGTTCGCCGGCAAGATCAGCACCTACCGGCCGCGCAGCGGGAACGTCCAGCGCCAGCTCACCCACCCGCAGTACAAGGTCATTGCGGAGCGGACCGCCGAGCAGGCCGCGCAGGAGTGGGCCGACGAGATCATCCCGATCTACCCGTCCACCAAGGGGCTGGACATCGAGACCATCGGCAAGTCGGTCGAGCTGGTCCTGGACCAGCTCGACCTTTCCGGCGACCCGATGCCCGAGACCCTGCTGCGCCGCCGCGACCTGATCGGCCTGCGCGAGGCCTACGAGGGCATCCACCGCCCCAAGAGCTGGGACGAGCTGGGCCGCGCCCGCGCCCGGCTGAAGTGGGACGAGGCGTTCGTCGTGCAGGTCGCGCTGGCGCAGCGCCGGCTGGCCGCCGCCGCGCTCCCGGCCAAGCCGCGCCCGCCGTCCTTCGGCGGCGTCCTCGCCGAGTTCGACGCCCGGCTGCCGTTCGAGCTGACGAAGGGCCAGCGCGAGGTGGGCGACGAGATCGCCGCCGACCTCGCCCTCGAACACCCCATGCACCGCCTCCTGCAGGGCGACGTCGGAGCCGGCAAGACCGTGATCGCGTTGCGGGCGATGCTGCAGGTGGTCGACGGCGGCGGGCAGGCGGCGCTGCTGGCGCCCACCGAGGTGCTCGCGCAGCAGCACTACCGGTCGATCACCGGGATGCTCGGCGACCTGGCCCAGGCGGGGCAGATCGGCGGTGCCGAGAACGCCACGCGGGTCGCGCTGCTCACCGGGTCGCAGGGGGCGAAGGCGCGCAAGGCGGCGCTGCTGGACGCGGCGTCCGGCGCGGCCGGGATCGTCGTCGGCACGCACGCGCTGCTGCAGGAGACCGTGCAGTTCGCCGACCTCGGGCTCGTGGTGGTGGACGAGCAGCACCGGTTCGGCGTCGAGCAGCGGGACGCGTTGCGCGAGAAGGTCGACGGCGGCCGTCCGCACGTGCTGGTGATGACGGCGACGCCGATCCCGCGGACGGTGGCGATGACGGTGTTCGGCGACCTGGAGACGTCGGTGCTGGGGCAGCTGCCCGCGGGCCGCTCGGAGATCCAGACGCATGTGGTGCCGCCCGAGCGGCCGAACTTCCTCGCGCGGACGTGGGAGCGCATCCGGGAGGAGGCCGCGCAGGGGCGGCAGGTCTACATCGTCTGCCCGCGCATCGGGGAGAAGGAGGGCGACGAGGGCGACGCCGTCGCCGCCGATGAGGACGGCCGCCGGTCCCCGCTCGGCATCATGGAGTTGCTGCCGCAGTTGGAGGAGCTGCTGGCCGGGCTGCGGATCGGCGTCCTGCACGGCAAGCTGCACCCGGACGAGAAGGAGGCGGTGATGCGCCGCTTCACCGAGCGGGACCTGGACGTCCTGCTCGCGACCACGGTCATCGAGGTCGGCGTGGACGTGCCGAACGCCACCGTGATGGTGATCATGGACGCGGACCGGTTCGGGGTGTCCCAGCTGCACCAGCTGCGCGGGCGCGTCGGGCGGGGCTCGCTGCACGGGCTGTGCCTGCTCGTGACCGACGCCGAGCCGGGGAGCAAGGCGCGCGAGCGGCTGGACGCGGTGGCCTCGACGACCGACGGGTTCGAGCTGTCCCGGCTCGACCTGGAGCAGCGGCGCGAGGGCGACGTGCTGGGGGCCGCGCAGGCGGGCCGCGCGTCCAGCCTCCGGCTGCTCACGCTGCAGCGCGACGAGGACGTCATCCGCGACGCCCGGGACGAGGCGACGTCGCTGGTCGAGGCCGACCCCGACCTGTCCGGCCACCCGGGCCTGGCGACCGTGCTGGCGTCGCTGCTGGACGAGGACCGCGCCGGCTTCCTGGAAAAGACGTAATTCCTACCTATTAAGTTGACTTTGGGGGCGTTCGCCGCCACCATGGACCTGTGACCCCCAACGTGGCCCTCATCGCCCGGCTGCACGTCGACCTGCGGCGCGTGGCCAGCGCCCTGTGTTCCCGTCGCTGATCCCGCCACGGGCCCGGCGCCCGCCAGGCCCGCTTCAGGACCGACGGCTTCCAGGAGGCCACACCATGACGATCACCCATCTCGACGACGTGGAGGAATCCCTCCGCGCCCCAGACCCCGCGACCCGCGCCGCCGCCCTCACCGCGCTCTCCGCGGCCGTCCGAGCCGGCGACGCGCCGCGAGGCGCCGGCGACACCCTCGCCTGGGCGCTCGCCGACGAGGACGAGCACGTCCGCGCCGCCGCGGCCGACGCGCTGCGCCGGCTGCCCGAGCTGTACATCGGCGAGGACGGCATCGGCGCGCTGCGGCTCGCCGTCGCCCGCGGCCGCGACCCGCTCGTCCGCGACACCGCCGCCGAACTGCTCGCGCTCCTCGCCCGGGGCGCCGGCGAGCTGTACGCGCAGGGCCTGCAGGACGACGAGCCGCAGGTCCGCATCCAGGCCGTGCTCGGGCTCGCCGCGCTGGGCGCCGTGCCGGAGGTCGCCGACGCCGCCGACGACCCGTCCCGCGAGGTGCGGGTCGCCGTCGCCGAAGGCCTCGCCCGGCTCGCCGGCCCGGCCGCCCTGACCGCGCTGGAGCACCTGCTCGGCGACCACGACCCGGTCGTCCGCATGGCCGCCCTCGACGCCGCGGCAGAGCTGGGCGTCCCCGAACAGCTGGAGTCCCGCGTGGCGGCGGCCACCGCCCACGCCGGCTGGCAGGCGCGCCGCCGCGCCGTCCGCGCGCTCGGCAGGGCGCGGGCCGACGCCGCGATCCAGCCGCTCGTCCAGGCCCTCGGCGACCACGTCGTCGACGTGCGCCGCGCGGCCGTCCGGGCCCTGGAGCAGTGGGCGGCCGACCGTCCCGAGGTCCTCACGGCCCTCACCGAATCGCTCACCGACCCGGACCCGGGTGTGCGCACCCAGGTCCGCTGGGCGCTCGCGTAGGCGTACGCGAGCGTGCGGGCGGACCGCCGGCGTGGCACGGCGCCGGCGGCCCGCCCGCTCCCACCGCCCGACCCCAGCCACCGCCCGACCCCTGGCCACCGCCACCGGGCTTGAACCTCAGCCACCAGTCACGGGCAGGCACGCGGAGCGAGCGCAGCGAGCGGAGCGGGCCTGCCCGCCGACCGCAAGGGCGGGT
>NZ_BAAAMR010000107.1:0-11176 GCF_039529375.1 Actinomadura napierensis | reverse complement strand
CCACGGAGCGCCAGCGGAGAGGCGAAACGGCCTGTCGGCCGCAACGGGGGTTCCAGGGGGTCGCCCCCTGGGCCAACACCGAGAACTCACGGACGATCACCGACGTCTAACGTGATACCGGAAGGTAAGGGCCGGACGGTGCCCGGGCGGGTAGGTGTTCCCGTGGCGGGTCCACGCGACGGAGGAGTGCCGATGACGCCCGTTGCCCCACTGCGGCCGAGCGACCCGGTGCGGCTGGGGCGCTACGAGCTGCTCGGGCGGCTCGGTGAGGGCGGGCAGAGCGTCGTCTACCTGGGCCGCCGCGACGACGGGATGCACGGGGCGGTCAAGCTGCTGCACGCCCAGCTGAGCCGCAGTTCCGAGTGGCGGGCCCGGTTCCAGCGCGAGCTGAAGCTGATCGAGCGGGTCGCCGGGTTCTGCACCGCGCAGGTCGTCGACGCCGACGTGTCGGGCGAGATGCCGTACGTCGTCAGCGAGTACGTGCCGGGCCCGTCGCTGACCGGGCTGGTCAACGAGCGCGGCCCTCGCGTGGGCACCGACCTGGACCGGCTGGCCATCGGCACGGTCACCGCGCTCGCGGCGATCCACCGGGCGGGGATCCTGCACCGCGATTTCAAGCCGTCGAACGTGCTGATGGGGCCGGACGGCCCACGCGTCATCGACTTCGGCATCGCGCGCGTCGTCGGCGCCTCGGCCGCCAAGGGCAGCGGCGTCGTCGGGACGCCGTCGTACATGGCGCCCGAGCAGGTGACCGATGCCGAGCTGGGCACCGGCGTCGACATGTTCACCTGGGCCGCGACGATGCTGTTCGCGGCGACCGGGCGGCATCCGTTCGGCAACGACTCGATCTCCGCGGTGTTCAACCGGATCCTGCACCAGGACCCGGACCTCTCGCCGCTGCCGGGGACGCTGCGCGGCGCCGTCGCCGCCTGCCTGGCCAAGGACCCGGCGCGGCGCCCCGAGGCCCAGCAGGTGCTGCTCGGCCTGATCGGCCGCGACCCCTCGTCCGCGCCGGAGAACGGCGCCGCGCTGAGCACCGGCGCGCAGCTGGCCGGCGACCGGCGTTCCCCGCCCGCGCCGGACCGGTCCGCGACGGCGGGGACGGGGCCGGCGACGCCGGAGACCGTTCCCCGCGCGCAGAGTCGTGCGGGCCGCCGCGTCGCGCTGGTCGCCGCGCCGCTGGCCGGCCTCGCCGCCGGCGGGACGGCCTGGGCGCTGGTGGCGCACGGTTCTCCGGACGCGCCCGCCAAGGCGTCCACCGACCAGGCGGCCCCGCCCGCGGCGGCGACGACGGCGGTCGCCCCGGCCGCGCAGGCGGTCGCGTCGGTGCTCAGCTTCGACCACTCCGCGCTCGACCGGAACGTGGCGGCGGCGCACCAGGTGTCGACGCCCCGCTACGGCGCCGACTACGACCGGCAGCTCGCTGCCAGCGGCTACCGCAAGGAGCTCCAGGACAAGAAGGGGTCGGTGGCCACGGACGTCGTCGACTCGGCGGTCGTCGGCGCGACCTCGGACAAGGTCACCGTGCTGTCGTTCGTCAAGCGGACGGTGCGCGCCGAGAACGCCTCGCCGCGGCAGCTGTCGGATCCCATGCGCGCGACCATGGTCAAGCAGGGCGACCGGTGGCTTCTCGACACGCTCTACACGCTCAAGGCGGGGTCGCAGCGCGCCGACACGTCGGGGTCCGCGTGGCCGGGTGCGCAGGCGCGCGGCGCTCTCGGCGCCGCCTACGGGGATCCGTCCGTCGTGTCCGGGACGCCGGTGGAGGTGGGCCTGCGCTCCGGAGACCGGCCCGGAACGCTGGCCGCGCTCGTCGCCGTCGGCGACTGCAAGGGCGCGTGCACCGACAAGGACCCGATCTCGTTCCGCCGCCTGCTGCTGCAACGCTCCGGCGGTACGTGGAAGGTGACGTCCTCCGAACGGCTCTGACGCGCGAACGGTCCGGAGGCGCCCGGAACGGCGCGCCCCCGGACCGTGCGGCGCGTCAGGACTCGCGTGCGGCGGCCCGCCTGCGGGTCGCGGCGATCGCCACGCCGCCGGCCGTGATCGCGGCCAGGCCGAGCGCGGCGATGGGCAGCGCGTCCGTGCCGGTGAACGGCAGGCCCTTCCGCGGGACGAACGCCGAGGCCGTGGCCCCGGAGCCCAGCCCGCCGTGGGCGGACGGCAGGTCGGGCAGCAGCGGCGCCGACGGCGGCAGAGCGGGCGGCGCCGGGGCGGGGCTCGGCGGAGTTGGGCTCGTGGGCGGCGGAGGAGTAGGCGGCGAGGGAGGCAGCGGTGACGTCGGCGGCGGGGTCGGAGGAGTAGGCGGCGGGGTCGGGGGACTGGGCGGTGTGGGCGCCTGCGCGCAGCCGCCGCCGATGCACGTGCCGAGGTTCAGGTGCGCCGACACGGGCGTGCCGCTCGCCGGGGCGAGCCCGACGGCGAGTTCGGTGCGGCCCTGGACCAGCTGCCGGCCGGCCGACAGTGTGCCGCCGGTCGCCACCTTCAGGTTCGCGCTTCCGGCCGCCGTCGTGACGTGGCCGTCCACGCGCGCACCGGCCATGAGGGTGGCGTCGTTCAACCCCACGCTCGCACCGGTCCGGACCCGGAGGCCGGCGTCGCCGCCGGGTGTCCTGACGCCCGCGCCCAGGTCGACACCGGCGCCGACGGTGTTCGTGCGCTGGTCGTAGGCGAGCGTGGCGGACAGGTGGACGTCCAAAGCGGGCGCCGCCGGCTTCGCCCTTTTGACGGACGCGGCCGGCTTGGCGTGCTTCCTGGCCTTCTTCGCGGTGACCTTCGCGGGATGACGAAGCTTGACGGGATGGGCCGGGCGCGTGTGGGCGTGCGCCGGAACCTTGGCGGACGCGAGCCGGAGGGGGGAGTGTTCGGCGGGGGGCCGGGAGGCGTCGGCGTTCGACACGCCGCTCATGGCGGCGATGCCGAGCACCGTCGCCCCGGCCGTCACCGCGATTCTCCTACCGTGGTGCACGGGTGCTCCTGAGGGGATGGGTTGCACAACCTGCGAGCACGTTGACACGTCAGGTAGTCGAAGTGAACCGCGATCCCCGTATTTGGGGAGACGTTCACAACGGTCCCAGTGGTCGTTTGTGCACCTTCTTCAACGACCGGCGCGAGTCGGCTGAGTCAGAACGCGCGGTCGGAGCCGCCCGGGGCCGGGAGAGCCCGGCACGGCCGGTCATCCGGTCCTGCGAGACTGGACCGATGACCAGGGTCATCGCGGGGAGCGCGGGGGGACGGCGGCTGGCCGTCCCTTCGGGAAGGGACACCAGGCCGACGAGCGACCGGGCGCGGGAAGGGCTGTTCTCCACCGTGCAGGCGCTGCTCGGGCCGCTGGACGGGCTGCGCGTCGCCGACCTGTACGCCGGGTCGGGCGCGGTCGGGCTGGAGGCGCTGTCGCGGGGCGCGGCGCACGCCCTGCTCGTCGAGTCGCATCCGCGGGCGCTGAAGGTGATCCGGCAGAACGCCGCCGCGCTCGGGCTGCCGGGAGCCGTCCCGCTCGGCGAGAAGGCGGAGCGGCTCGCGCGCACCGCGCCCGACGAGCCGTACGACCTGATCTTCGCCGATCCGCCGTACGCGCTGCCGGACGCCGCCGTCACCGGCCTGCTGGAGGACCTGCGCGACCACGGCTGGGCGGCCCCGGACGCGCTGGTCGTCGTCGAGCGTTCGATACGCGGCCGTGATCTGGTCTGGCCGGACGGATTCGAGGGGGAGCGAGATCGACGGTACGGGGAGGCCGTGTTCTGGTACGGGAGGGCGGTCGGGGCCTGAACGTCCGCTGGACGTCCGCCGGAGATCCCCTGAGAGTACGGGGGCGCCGCGGGTCGTGCGGCGACGCGCGGGTAGGTGTCGGGCATGAGACCCGGGATCGACCGCGCCTTGGGCGCCACATGGGTCGTCGCGCTCGTGATGACGGTCGCCCTGCTCGCGAACGTGACCTACGTGCAGGGGTTCCAGGCGCAGGACCTGCGGGACAGCAGCCTCAACGCGCGCCGCCTGCTGGACCGCAACAAGGTCGAGCGCGGCACGATCGTCGCGGACGGGCAGCGGCTGGCCTGGTCGGAGCTCACCTCGGACGACAGGACCTACCAGCGGCACTATGCCGACAGCAAGATCTTCTCCCCGGTCACGGGGTACTTCTCGCCCTTCACCCAGACCGGGCTGGAAGGCGCCGAGAACCACTTCCTGGACGGCAGCGACGCGCGGCTCGCCACGACGAACCTGGTCGACAAGCTCATCGGCAAGAAGATCCCCGGCGGCACCGTCGAGACGACGATCAACGTGAAGGCGCAGCGCGCCGCCTACGAGGCGCTGCAGGCCACCGGCGCGCGCCGCGCCGCGGCCGTCGCGATCGACGCCGAGACCGGCGCGATCCTGGTGATGGCCTCCACGCCGTCCTACGACGCCAACGACGTCTCGGTGCTGAGCGGGGACAAGGCGCAGGCCGCCTTCAAGGAGCTGAACTCCGAGCCGCTCAAGCCGCTGCTGGACAAGGCGACCGGCGAGGTCTACCCGCCCGGCTCCACGTTCAAGACGATCGTCGCCTCCACCGCCCTGAACGCGGGCAAGAGCGAGGACTCGCAGGTCCGCGCCGGACGCAGCTACCAGGCGCCGGGCGGCGGGCAGCCGATCAACAACGACGCCGGCGACATCGGCGGCGAGTGCGACCAGAACCCGATCCCGCTGATCGACGCCTACGCCCAGTCCTGCAACACCACGTTCGCCTACATGGGCGGGCAGAGCCCGGGCAACGCGGCTGTCCGCGCGCAGGCGCAGAAGTTCGGCTTCGGCGACCGGATCAAGATCGAGGACGGGATGTCCGCCGCGCCCAGCTCGTTCCCGGCGACCGACCAGCCGGTGCTCAGCGCGCTCGGCTCGATCGGGCAGGGCAGCACCGTCGCCACGCCGCTGCAGATGGCGCTGGTCGCCGCGGGCGTGCTGAACGACGGCAAGATCATGAAGCCGTACCTGGTGGACAAGCTGCGCGCCTCCAGCGGCACGGTGGTCGACCAGGCGCACCAGGACGTGCTGGCCCGGCCGCTGACGTCCGACCAGGCGGGCCAGATGCGGGACCTGATGGAGGCCGTCGTCAAGAAGGGCACCGGCAAGACGCTGCAGGGCACCTCGGTGCTCGGCGGCAAGACCGGTACCGCCGACGTGGCGAACGCCTCCTACAACGACCGGTGGTTCATCGGCTTCGGGCCCCGCCCGGACGCCAAGTACGCGGTCGCGGTGATGACCGAGAAGGACGGCTACGGCATCGAGTCCGGGCCGATCGCCGCGAAGATCATCGACGCGCTGGGCGGCTGACCCCGCCCCGCGGGCGACCGGGGGGCGTCCCGCGGGCGCCGGGGCGCCGCGAGCGCGGACGGCCGCGGCGAGCCCGGGTGAAAGCGGGCCGAACCGGATTTGGTACGTTCGCGCCGCAGGTCAGAAACCGGGACCGAAGGGGTTCGCGCCGTGCGCCGTGTCGTCTGTCCGGGATCGTTCGACCCCGTTACCAACGGGCACCTCGACATCATCAGCCGCGCCTCCCGCCTCTATGACGAGGTGGTGGTGGCCGTGCTGATCAACAAGAACAAGAAGAGTCTCTTCACCGTCGACGAGCGCGCCGACATGATCACGGCCGTGGTCAAGCAGTACGGCAACGTCAAGGTGGACAAGTTCTACGGGCTGACCGTGGACTACTGCAAGGAGCAGGACATCCCGGTGATCGTCCGCGGGCTGCGGGCCGTCAGCGACTACGAGTACGAGCTGCAGATGGCGCAGATGAACCACCGCATCGCGGGCGTGGAGACCCTGTTCATGGCGACCAACCCCGAGTACGCCTTCCTGTCCTCCAGCCTGATGAAGGAGGTCGTGAAGTTCGGCGGCGACATCTCCGGCCTCGTCCCCGACAGCGTGCACGACCGCCTGGTGGAGCGCCTCCAGCAGCAGACCTAGCGAGCGGCCCCGGCAGCGGTCTCCGAGGCCCGCCGCAGCGGTCTCCGAGGCCCGCCGCAGGTCGCGGGGACCGCGAGTTGGGGGCATCGCCCGGTCTTCGGTACCCTGGGACATCGGCCATCACCGACGGCCGCAGTTCGCCATGCCTCACGAAAGCAGGATTCCGCTGACTCGCCTCGATCCCAACGCCCCGCTCGTGCTCGACACCCGAGCTCTCAGCAGGCAACCCGGGTCGTCGCGGGAGATGCGCCTGTCCGTGCCGGCCCCGGAGGACTTCGGCGTCGAGATGGTGGGCGTCCCCGAGGGCGCCGCGATCGAGCTGGACCTGCGGCTCGAGGCGGTGCTGGAGGGGGTGCTCGTCACCGGCACGGCGACGGTCCCCCTGGAGGGGGAGTGCGGCCGCTGCCTCGACCCGATCGCCTCGTCCTTCGAGGCGGACTTCCAGGAGCTCTTCGTCTATCCTGACACCCGCTCCGGCGGGAACGCCGAGGACGACGAACTCCGCCTCGAGGACGACCTGATCGACCTCGAGCCGGTGCTCCGGGACGCGGTGCTGCTCGCGCTGCCGCTCTCGCCGCTGTGCCGGGACGACTGTCCCGGGCTGTGCGCGGAGTGCGGCGCACGGCTGGCGGACGACCCGGACCACCACCACGACGTCGCCGACCCGCGTTGGGCGGCGCTGCAGGACCTCGCCGGCGAGCCCTCGCCGGAGCCTCCCGAGGGGGGACGCGGGGACTCCGGTCCCCGTGGATCAGTCGACCAACAAGGAAAGCAGGAGGGCTGACGTGGCCGTCCCGAAGCGGAAGAAGTCGCGCAGCAACACGCGGCACCGGCGCTCGCAGTGGAAGGCCACCGCGCCGACCCTCGTCGAGTGCCCGACGTGCCGTGACAAGAAGCTGCCCCACACCGCGTGCGCGACGTGCGGCACCTACGACCGGCGGCAGGTCATCGCCCCGTCGGCCTGAGCCTTTTCGCATCCTCGGGGGGCGGATCCGCCGGCGGCGCGCCACACGCGCGGCGCCGGCGCCCGCCCCTCGCGGGTGCGCGGCAACCCCGACCACCCGGCGCGTGACGTCGGCGTGGTGAGCGGCGCGGACCCTGCGCCCGGAGCCGTGGTGCACGCCGGGATGACCGACCGGCGCGCACCTCGTCTTCGCGGACGGCGTCCTTCCGGGGCGACCCGGACGCGTCGTGCTTGCTCGCCGTCGCGGCCTTCTCGGCCGCCGCGCCCCTGCGGCGACCGCGCTCTGCGCGGAGCCCGGCCTGCGAGGAGGGCCTGTGAGCAAGAAGTCGTCCGACCCCGCCCCCGACCGCGCGGAGCTGTCCCGTGCCCTCGGCGTGGAGGTCACCCCCGACCTGCTGGAACGCGCGCTGACGCACCGTTCGTACGCCTACGAGAACGGCGGCCTGCCCACCAACGAGCGGCTGGAGTTCCTCGGCGACTCGGTGCTCGGCCTGGTCGTCACCGACACGCTGTTCCGGGGACACCCCGACCTGCCCGAGGGCCAGCTGGCCAAGCTGCGCGCCGCCGTGGTGAACATGCGGGCGCTGGCCGGCGTCGCCCGCGCGCTCGGCGTCGGCGCGCACATCCGGCTCGGCCGGGGCGAGGAGGGCACCGGCGGCCGCGACAAGGCCTCGATCCTCGCCGACACGCTGGAGGCGCTGATCGGCGCCGTCTACCTGGACAAGGGCCTGGACGAGGCGTCGGCGCTCGTGCACCGGCTGTTCGACGCGCTCATCACCCGGTCGGCCGGGCTCGGCGCCGGCCTGGACTGGAAGACATCGCTGCAGGAGCTGACCGCGGTCGAGGAGCTGGGCGTCCCCGAGTACCACGTCGTCGAGAGCGGCCCCGACCACCAGAAGACGTTCCGCGCCTCGGTGCGGGTCGGCGGCACGACCTACGGCGACGGTGAGGGCCGCAGCAAGAAGGAGGCCGAGCAGCACGCCGCCGAGGCCGCCTGGAACGCGATCCGCGAGATCGTCGTCGCGCGGGAGGCCGAGGAGCAGGCGGCCGGCCAGGCCCCGCCCGAGCGGCCCGGCCGGGACGAGCCGGCCGCGGCGGAGCCGGGCGAGCAGCCGAAGGCCCGCACGGCGGGCGCCAACGGGTCGCGCTCGGCCGGGCTCGCCGGTGCCTGAGCTTCCCGAGGTCGAGGTCGTCCGGCGGGGACTGGACCGCTGGACGACCGGCCGGACGATCGCCGCGGCGGAGGTGCTGCACCCGCGGTCGGTCCGCCGGCACGAGGCGGGCCCGGCCGACTTCGCCGGGCGGCTCGCCGGGCGCACCGTGCTGAGCCCGCGCCGCCGCGGCAAGTACATGTGGCTGCCGCTGCGCGCCGACGCGGAGGACGAGCCGGGGGAGGCGCTGCTCGCCCACCTCGGGATGAGCGGGCAGCTGCTCGTCGGCAAGCCCGACCGCGAGCGCGAGAAGCACCTGCGGGTCCGGATGGTCTTCGACGACGACGGCCACGACCTGCGCTTCGTCGACCAGCGGACGTTCGGCCACCTGATGGTCGCCGACCTGGTCCCGGACGCGTTCGCCGCCGGCGCGCTCGTCCCCGAGCCGATCGTGCACATCGCCGCGGACCCGCTGGAGGACGCCTTCGACGCGGACGCGTTCTACGGCGCGCTGCGCCGCCGCAAGACCGGGATCAAACGGGCGCTGCTCGACCAGTCGCTGATCAGCGGGGTCGGCAACATCTACGCCGACGAGGCGCTGTGGCGGGCGAGGCTGCACTGGGCGCGGCCGACCGAGACCATGACGCGTGCGGAGGCCGTCCGCGTCCTGGAGGCCGCCAGGGAGGTCATGGGGGCCGCCCTGGCCGTCGGCGGCACCTCGTTCGACAGCCTCTACGTCGACGTCGACGGGGAGAGCGGCTACTTCGAGCGGTCGCTGGAGGCCTACGGCCGCCGCGACGAGCCCTGCCGCCGCTGCGGGACGCCGATCCGGCGCGACGAGTTCATGAACCGTTCGTCCTACAGCTGTCCGGTGTGCCAGCCGAAACCGCGCCGCGCGCGGTACTAGGCTTCCCGGGTTCGCGATCGAGGGGGCGCCATGGACGACCGGGGGCAGGAGACCGTGCGGCTGACCGCGTGGGTGCGGGGGCACGTGCAGGGGGTCGGTTTCCGCTGGTGGGTGCGCTCGCGGGCGCTGGAGCTGGGCCTGGCGGGCAGCGCCGCGAACCTGGGCGACGGGCGCGTCGAGGTCGTGGCGGAGGGCCCGCGCGAGCGCTGCGAGCTGCTTCTGGACCTTCTGGAGGGCGATGCGCCCGGCGGCGTGCCGGGCCGTCCGGGCAAGGTCACGGGCGTGGCGCGGCGGTGGAGCGAGCCGCGCGGCGAGGCCGCCGGTTTCCTGGAACGGTGACCGGGTACGGAGTTCCGGTTTTTACCTGCTAAACTAGTAGAGGAAGGTTGTTACCGGCCTGTGATGTGCGTCTTGACCAGGACACCGGCCGGTGCGACTCTAGACGGTACGCGCACCGACTTCAGATGTTTCTCGTGCGCGATCCCTGCTGGTTACTCAGCGTGGAGGACCCTTAGTCATGGCGAAGGCTCTACTCGGCCACGTCGGCGGTCCCGACCCCCGGATGGTCGCGGAGATGCGGCGCCTGCAGCAGCGCGTACGTGACCTGGAGGCCGAACTCGTACGGCTCCAGGCGGAGAACGACGCGCTTGCGACGGCGACGGACGACGACGTGATGTCGCTTGCGGTGAAGGACCGTGAACCGGCGCTGACCTGATCGGCGCCTTTATTCTCGAAGTGGACACAGGGGACGCCGGTCACCAGGCGTCCCTTCTGTTTTGCCCGTCGCCGGCCGTCCGTTCCGGTGACCCGTCCGGCCAGGTGATCGATGGTGCGGCGGGCCGCGGAACGGTCGGCCTCCGGTCAAACCTTCGTCCCCTTTTGGTCTGACCGACTTCGAGTGCTCTGCGGCGTTCGCCGCATTTACGGGCATGTGTCCGGCGTCCCGGGTCCTGCCCCGAATCCGCCTCCCGTCCGTGCGGGTGCCGTGCCCGCACCGCCCGCGGCCGGTATCGTTCGTTCGGATTCCCGGAGCCGGCGGCGCAGGAGGAGGACGACGGGCGCGTGTACCTGAAGACCCTGACGCTGCGCGGCTTCAAGTCCTTCGCGTCCTCGACGACGCTGAAGTTCGAGCCGGGCATCACCGCGGTCGTCGGCCCCAACGGGTCGGGCAAGTCCAACGTCGTGGACGCGCTGGCCTGGGTGATGGGCGAGCAGGGCGCCAAGTCGCTGCGCGGCGGCAAGATGGAGGACGTCATCTTCGCCGGCACCGCCAGCCGGGCGCCGCTCGGCCGCGCCGAGGTCGTGCTGACGATCGACAACGCCGACGGCGCGCTGCCGATCGACTACACCGAGGTCACGATCAGCCGGCTGATGTTCCGGTCCGGGTCCAGCGAGTACGCGATCAACGGCGACTCGTGCCGGCTGCTGGACATCCAGGAGCTGCTGTCGGACTCCGGCATCGGCCGCGAGATGCACGTCATCATCGGCCAGGGGCAGCTCGACCGCGTCCTGCACTCCGGCCCCGAGGGCCGCCGCGCGGTCATCGAGGAGGCGGCCGGCGTCCTCAAGCACCGCAAGCGCAAGGAGAAGGCGCTGCGCAAGCTGGACGCGATGCAGGCCAACCTCGCCCGCGTCCAGGACCTCACCACCGAGCTGCGCCGCCAGCTGAAGCCGCTCGGCAAGCAGGCCGAGATCGCCCGCCGCGCCGCCGTCATCCAGGCCGACCTGCGCGACGCCCGGCTGCGGCTGCTCGCCGACGACATGGTCACCCTGCGCACCAGGCTGGAGCAGGAGGCCGCCGACGAGGCCGCCATCCGCGAGCGCCGCACCGAGACCGAGCGCGCGCTGAACGAGGCGCAGGAGCGCGAGGGCGTGCTGGAGGCCGAGGAGGCCGAGCAGGCGCCCGAGCTCGCGCAGGCGCAGGACACCTGGTTCCGGCTGTCGGCGCTCAAGGAGCGGCTGCGCGGCGTCGCCGACCTCGCCGCCGAGCGGCACCGCAACGCCTCCGAAGCCCGCGAGGAGGAGCGGCGCGGCCGCGACCCCGAGGACATGGAGCGCGAGGCCGCCGAGATCCGCGAGCAGGAGGAGATGCTCCGCGCCGCGCTCGACGAGGCGCAGGACGCCCTGGCCGGCGCGGTGGAGGAGCGCACCGGCGCCGAGGAGGCCCTGGCCGCCGAGGAGGGCCGGCTGCAGGCCCGCGCCCCCGCCCCCCCC
>NZ_BAAAMR010000106.1:0-33457 GCF_039529375.1 Actinomadura napierensis | reverse complement strand
GGACTTGTAGGGGCCGGGGGGGGCGGGGTGCCCCGATGCCCCGGCCCGCGCCCGCCCGCCTGCGGGCCGCGCCGGCGTCGGTGCCGGTGCCCGAGCCGGTCCCTCCGGCGCCGCCGGCGCCGGTGCCGGAGTCGAGCCCGCAGATCGCCGAGGCGGACGGGATCCGGTTCCTGTGCGGCGCCGACGACATCGGCCGGGTGGTGACGGAGGTGCGGCGGCGCGGCAAGTGGGCGCGGCGGCTGCGCGGGCAGGAGGTGTGGATCGCGTCGGCGCCGGCGCTGCTGCTGATCGGCGCGCCGTCCAGCGGGCAGCGGCGGCTGGCGCGGATGGTGGCGCGGGCGCTGGCGGAGGTCGAGGCCTCCAGCGGCGAGGTCCACTCGGTGCACGCCGAGGACCTGCGCGACGCCGGCCCGGACGGGCTGCGGGCGGCGCTGGAGGAGCACAGCGGGCATGTGCTGCTGCTGGACGGCCTGGACGGGCTGATCCTGGACGAGGCGCAGGGCCCGGCGTACGCGTCGGTGCTCTACCGGGCGCGGCTGGAGGGCGTCAACGACACCGCGCTGCTGGGCACGTGCGAGCCGGACCGGGTCGGGGAGCTGTCGGCGGCGTCGCCGGAGCTGGTCACCGATCTGCGGGCGGTGCGGCTGCCGGATCTGGGGACGGCGCGGGCGCGGTCGGCGCTGGTCGGGCTGCTGGCCGAGGAGCGGTCGCTGCGGCTGGGCTCGGACGCGTGGACGGTGGTGGAGCGGGAGGCGGGGTCGCTGCGCGGCCGCGGCCGGCTGACCGGTGCGCGGCTGGTGGAGGCGTATCTGGACCGGGCCGCGACGCGGCAGCTGGGCAACGCCGAGGCGACGCAGGCGATCGGCAGCGCGCTGACGCTGACGGCGGCGGACTTCGAGGGCCTGGCGGCCGAGCTGTCGGGCCACTGACCCGGTCCCCTGTCCCCCGCGGGCGGGGCCGGAGCACCGGAAACCCCTGTCCCGTGGGGGTTACAGCCGTCTTCGGCGCCGCATAATGTCGGTGCGCGCGGTCACGATGGGTGTGTGGAGCATGTCGATCGTGTGGACCGGTTGCTGGCGCTGGTGGCGGAGCTGCGCGCGGCCTCGCCCGAGCCGCTGGAGCCGCGGGAGCTGGCGGCGCGGCTGGCCGTCAGCGAGCGGACGGTGCGCCGCGACCTGGAGCTGCTGACGCACGGCGGGCTGCCGGTGCGGGCGGAGGGACGCGGCGGGTACGTCCTGGCGGCGCCCGCGGAGCCGGAGCCGCTCAGCGAGGTGGCGTCGCTGATGGGCCCGGTGCGCGGCACGCTCGCCGAGGCGGTGCGGCGGCGCCGGATCGTCCGTCTCGCCTACACCGACCAGGCCGGTGCGCGCAGTTTCCGTGATGTGGAGGCGCACGGCCTGGTGACGGCACCTTACGGGGAGTACCTGGTGGGGTGGTGCCTGATGCGCGACGGGCCGCGGATGTTCCGGGTGGACCGGGTGGGCGCGGCGGTCTTGTCGGGGCGCGGCGCGGAGGTGCGGGACCTGGACGGGCTGCTGGCGGCGCTGCGGGTGCCGATGCCGCGTCCGGCGGCGGAGGCGGGTCCGCGGGGCCCTGCGGGCGCGGTGCGGGCGCGGGCGTGGACGCTGGACCGGCTGGAGTTCGTGCGGTCGCGGCTTCGGGACGCGGCGGTGCAGGTGCGGGGCGGCGGTGAGGGCGCGGCGGCGCTGCGGGGCGTGCTGGGGCATCTGGCGGAGTGGACGCGCTGGCAGCTGGCGGCGGTCCGGGCGGCGGCGACGGGCGAGGAGCCGGTGCTGGAGGGGCGCCGTCCGGCGTTCCCGGCCGGGTTCGACCGGGAGCTGCCCTATGACGCGCGGGAGCGGATGATCCAGGACGCGATGGCGCTGCGGTCGCTGGGGGATCTGGCGCGCGACCTGAACCAGGTGCTGGAGGCGGCGGCGCACTGGGCGGCCGACTGCGACGACGCGCTGTGGGAGGAGGAGCTGCCCGATCCGCGCCCCTACGGGCCGCCGGGGCCGCCGCGTCCGCTGGCCGATCTGCTGGCGGGCTGGCGGGGGCCGCTGGCGCACATCGAGTGGCATCTGGACCGGCTGACCGACGAGCCGCCGCGTCCGATCTCGGACGACGAGGAGGAGCTCTGGGTGGTGGACCGCTGCCCGCTGCAGGCGTGACCGCCGCGGGCGTTCACCGGCGTTCACGGGCATTCAGGGGCGGGTCAGTCGCGGGCGTGCAGGGCGTCCTTCTTGGCGCGGTTGCCGCAGGTGTTCATGGAGCACCAGCGGCGGGTCCCGGGGCGGGAGGTGTCCAGGAACAGGGCGCCGCACCGGTCGCCGGCGCACGCGCGGACGCGGGCCAGGGCGGTGGAGGCGACCAGGTCGAGGGCGTCGCGGGCCAGGACGGCGAGCATCGCGGTGACGGGTTCGGCGGCGTGGTGGCGCAGCCGCCCGGCGGCGTCGAGGGCGGGCACGGGCACGGGCCGCGCGGCGGCGGTGTTGACCAGGTCGCGGGACGCGGCGTCGCGGGCGGCGGAGCCGGCGGGGGGGGCGGGGGGGGGGGGGGGGGGGGGGGGGGGTTGACGAGGTGGGGGGACGCGGGGCGGGGGGCGGCGGAGCCGCCGTCGCGGGCGGCGGTGACGAGCCGGTGGATCGCCTCGCGCAGGGCGCGGGCGGCCAGGAGATCGGCGGCGTCGGCGCGCACCGCCTCCCGCGCACCGGTGTCGCCTGTCTCGCCGGTTTCGGTTTCGCCGTAGGGGCCGAACTGGCGGATCCAGGCGTCGAGGGCGGGGCCGGCGAGTTCCTCGACCGCGTCGGGGCCGCCGCGGTGGCGCAGGGTGCGGATGAAGTCCAGGCAGATCCGGCCGGCGCCCTGGCGGAAGGCGGCGGTCTGACCGGGCGGCGCGGAGGGGGCCATGGCGTCGAGCATAGCCGCGAACCGGTTTAACTGGTACCGTCCTGAACCGTTATAACCGGTTCACTCGTGCGAGGTGCTCGTGCCCCCATCCCCCGACACCCCGCACTCCCCCGGCGTCCCGTCGCCGGCCGCCGCCTCCGCTGGCGTGTCCGGTGAGGTGGTCCTCGGCCGTCGGCTGACCTGGTTCCTCGCGGTGACGTGCGGGGTGACCGTGGCGAACATCTACTTCCCGCAGGCGCTGATCCCGCTGATCGCTCGTTCCTGGGCGGCAGCGCGGGCTCGTGGCTGGGGCGGCCGTCTACGGCCGGTTCGGGTGGACGGGGGTGTGCTGTCTGGTGGCGTTGCCTGCGGCGGTGGTGGCGGTCGCGGCGGCCCGGCACGTCCCGCGTGGCCGCGCGGACGGCCCCGTCCCACCGCCCGTCGCGTTGCCTGCCCGGCCGTCCGTGCCGGGCGCTGCGGCCGCCGGGCGGGAACGGTCACCGGAGAGGCGGAGGAGCCGCCTGAGGCCCGGAGGGACGCTCGGCGGTGACGGGCGCCGCCGCGGCCGCGGCGGCGGGCCGGTGGCCGTTGGGGTGGTGGCCGTTGACGCGGTTCAGGTCGCGGGTGAACCAGACGGTCTTGCCCGCCGCGTGGGGGCGGGCGCCGAAGCCGGTGGCGAGCGCGGTCACCAGCAGCAGTCCGCGGCCGGCCTCGGACCAGTCGAGGACGGCGGGCCCCGGCCGCCCGGCGGGCGGCGCCGCGGCGACGGCGTCGGCGACCTCGCCGGTGAGGCGGGCGCCGTCCAGGCGGAGGGCGAGGCGGACCGGTCCGGCGCCGTGCACGACCGCGTTGGTGACCAGTTCGTCGACGATCAGGACGATGTCGTCGACGTCGGCGGGGTCGGTGACGTGCCAGGCGTCCAGTGTCCGCGTGGTGAGGGCGCGTGCGCGGGAGGCGGTGCGGGGGTCGTCGGGCAGTTCCCATGACGCGGCGCGGGACGCGCCGCCGGATGCGTCCCGGGAGGGGTCGCGCTCCCCCGCGGCGGCGCCGATGCCGGTCGCGTCGACGCCCGTGCCCGTGGTTGTGCCCGTGGTTGTGGTTGTGTCGATGCTGGTGGCCGTGTCGATGCCGGGCCCGTCGGCTCCCACTTCCCCGTCTCCTCACCGTTGGCGGTGTGCGGGCCGGGTGCGGCGCCGGGTGTTCCCCGTCCCGGCGTCCGGTTCCGGCGTTCTCCGCGTCGGTCCATCTTCAGGGACGCATCGGGCGCGGGGGCGGTGCACGGGCGCAGGCGATCCTCACCCGCGGGTGAGGTGATGGTGGACACGCGGACGGCCCCGGTGGAATGAGCAGGGTCCGGTTGCCGTTATGGTGGGTGGCGTCGGTGTGGCTTGTGTCCCCCGGGCTCTACACAATGCCTTCGGGGAATACCGCCGGTCCGTACGGTCCGGGCTGGAACTCCGTTGTGCCTTTCGCCGTGAGGCGACCACCACACCGGCCTAAGCGCCGAGGCCCCGGCGAGATTCGTTCTCGTCGGGGCCTCGGCGTTCGCATGCTCGGGCGGCATGCTCGACATGTCGGCGTCTCAGCTGGGCGTTCAGGTGTTCAGGTTTTCGTCGGGGCGGGGTGTCGTGGGCCGTCGGCGGCGGGAGGCGGGCGGCCGGGGCGGCCGGCGGTGGTGCGGGTCACTGCACCAGGGCGGCGGCGATCGCGGCTCCGATGGCCGCCAGGACGACGGCGGCGGTGATCAGTGTCGCGGTGATCACGCGGGCGCGGCGGCCGCGGGGGGCGCCGAGCCGTGCCAGGCGGCCTGCCAGCCGCGGGTCGTCCTCGCTCAGGCGGACCTCGATCTGGGTGAGGATCCGCTCTTCCTCCATCGACAGCGCCATGCTCAGTACCTCCGGGGGGCGGGCAGTGCTGTGTTCTTCCCCACGGAGCATGATCATTATCCTTCGGCGGCGGTAACCGTTGCGCCGCGTGCGGGGGCGCTCTCGTGGTGGAGGCGGTCCAGGGCGGTGACGTAGTAGGTGTAGGCGCGGCCGGGCTTGGCGGAGGGGTCGATGACGCCTCCGCCGCGGATGTCGCCGATCAGGCGGGCGCGGTCGACGGGGGCGCAGCCGGCGGCCTTGCCGTCGACCCGGTACACCGCGTAGGACGCCGCGTCCTGGGAGGGCCGCCACTGCACCTTGACGCCCTTGCCGTCGGGGACGGCCTTGGTGTCCTGCACGGGCGGCGGGGCGTGGCCGCCGCGTCCGGTGACGGCGGGCGGGATCGCGGGGCGGGAGTAGTGGTCGTCGCGGATGCGGGCGGCGAATCCGCGGCGGTTGGCGGCGATGTCGGTGGCGCTGAAGAACACGTCGCCGCTGACCTGCGGGTACTTGCGGTTGAGGGTGAGGTGGCGGGACAGTTCGGCGGGTTTCTTCCAGGCGCCGGCCTCGCCGACGCGGTAGCCGGCCTGGCCGATGGTCAGCTGCACGCTGGTGCCCTTGACCTGGCCGGCCCACCAGGCGACGAGTTCGGCGTAGCCGGCGCGGGGGTCGCCGATGGGCCAGTACAGCTGGGGGGTGACGTAGTCCAGCCAGCCCTTCTTGATCCAGCCGCGGGTGTCGGCGTAGATGTCGTCGTAGCTCTGCAGGGCGCTGGTGGGCGAGCCGTTCGGGTCGCTGGACTTGTTGCGCCACACGCCGAAGGGGCTGATGCCGAACCGCACCCAGGGTTTGGCCTGGTGGATCTGCTGGGAGAGGGTCTGGACGAGGGTGTCGACGTTGCGGCGCCGCCAGGCGGCCTTGGACAGGCCCTTGCCGTAGGTCTTGTAGGTGGCGGCGTCGGGGAAGTCGCCGTCCTCGGGGTAGGGGTAGAAGTAGTCGTCGAAGTGGACGGCGTCGATGTCGTACTTGTGCACGACGTCCAAGACCGCCTTGGTGGCCAGGTCGCGGACCTGCGGCAGGCCGGGGTCGTACCAGAGGCCGCCGCCGTACTTGCGGACCCAGTCGGGGTGGCGGCGGGCGGGGCTGTTGGCGGCGAGCTTCTTCAGGTCGTCCTGGCGGCTGACGCGGTAGGGGTTGAACCAGGCGTGGAACTCCAGGTTCCGCGCGTGCGCCTGCTCGACCATGAAGTTCAGGACGTCGTAGCCGGGGTTCTTGCCCTGCTTGCCGGTGAGCCACTGCGACCACGGCTCGTACGGGGAGGGGTAGAACGCGTCGGAGTCGGGGCGGATCTGCACGTACACCGCGTTCATGTTCATCGCCTTGGCGGTGTCGAGGAGCCGGGTGAACTGCTTCTTCTGGGTGGCGGCGGGCTGGCCGGGCTCGGTGGGCCAGTCGGTGTTGCCGACGGTGGCGATCCACATGCCGCGCACCTGCCGGGTGGGGCCGTCGCCGTCGGGCGCGGCGGCCTTGGGGCATTCGGGCTTGGCGCCGGCGGTGACGGGGCCTGCGCGGTCGCCGTCGTCGCCTCCGCCGAAGGCGGGCACGCCGCAGCCCGCCGTCACGCCCGTCACCGCGCCCGCCGCCAGGACCGCCGCGGTCGCCCGGATCCGCGTCCCCGTTCGCCATGCCATAGCGAGCCATTGTTACGCATCCGTTGCGATGGTTCGGACGGAACGCCGATGTCCGTGTGATGCCCCGCGGTACGGCGTGTCCCGCTTCGTCCCCTCGACCGCCCCGTTGCGATCTTCGAACACGCGTTCCATACTGGCCGTCACACCAGGTCGTTCACATGTTCGAGAGGGGGCGGGGGTGCGCTGGGACCACCTGCGGCTTTCCGGGGACGAGGATGGCGGCGGCGCCGGGGACGGCGCGGCCGTGCCGCTGATCGAGCGGCGGGCGGTGGCGCGTACCTTCGACACGCCGGAGTTCCGCGGGACGACCTTCTACGAGGTCCGCGCCCGGTCGATGATCAACGCGGTGCCGAAGGCGTCCCGGATGCCGTTCCGCTGGACGATCAACCCCTACCGGGGCTGCACCCACGCGTGCGTGTACTGCTTCGCGCGCAAGACCCACGAGTACCTGGAGATGGACGCGGGCGCCGACTTCGACTCGCGGATCGTGGTGAAGGTGAACGCGGCCGAGCGGGTGCGGGCGGAGCTGGCGGCGCCGCGGTGGCGGGGCGAGCACATCGCGATGGGCACCAACGTCGACTGCTACCAGCGCGCCGAGGGCCGCTACCGGCTGATGCCGGGGATCCTGGCGGCGCTGCGGGACGCGGCGAACCCGTTCTCGATCCTGACCAAGGGGTCGCTGATCCTGCGGGACGTGCCGCTGCTGCAGGAGGCGGCCGAGCGCACCGACGTGAGCGCCGCGGTGTCGGTGGGGTCGGTGGACCCCGGGCTGTGGCGGCTGGTGGAGCCCGGCACGCCGGCGCCGCGCAAGCGGCTGCAGGTGTGCGCGCGGCTCAACGAGGCCGGGATCGGCTGCTCGGTGCTGATGGGCCCGGTGATCCCCTACCTGTCGGACTCGCCCGCGCAGCTGGAGGAGACGGTGCGGCAGATCGCCGAGGCCGGCGCGACGTCGGTGTCGGCGATCACGCTGCATCTGCGTCCGGGCGCGCGCGAGTGGTTCATGGCGTGGCTGCGCGAGCACCATCCGGAGCTGGTCGTCCCCTACGCGCGGCTGTACGGGTCGGGCGCCTACGCCCCGGCGGAGTACCAGCGGCGGATCTCGGCGCGGGTGCGGGAGCTGGCGGCCCGGTACGGGGTGGGCGCGGGGCGCCGCGGCCCGTCGCCGCACCGCCGCGTCCCCGCTCCCCCGCCGCCCGCGCCCGAGCAGCTGTCGCTGCTGTAACGCTGCTGTAACGCTGAGGGCACCCGCCGCCGGCGGTCACAGGGCGAGGTCGCGGCGCAGGCGGTCGGCGCCGGTGAACAGGAACGCGCGCAGGCCGGCGGCGCGGGCGGCCTCGACGTTGGCGGGGCGGTCGTCGACGAAGGTCAGGTCGGCGGGCGCGGCGCCGAGGCGTCCGGCGACGTGCCGGTAGATCGCCGGGTCGGGTTTGGCGAGCCGCAGGTCGGCGCTGAAGAACCGGTGCCGGAACACCGCGGCCCACGGCTCGGCCTCGATGTGGCGGGCCATCTCCAGGGGCGCGTTGGACAGCAGCGCCAGCGGGACGCGGCGCGCGTCCAGGTCCCGCAGGATCGCCAGCATGCCCTCGTCGAGGTGGGACCACATCTCCAGGTCGAGGCGGACCAGCACCTCCAGCAGGGCGGGCGTCGCGGCGCGGCCCAGGCGCCCGCACAGCTCGCCCCAGTATCCGGCGGCGTCGACGGCGCCGAGGTCGTAGGCGCCGCGGCCGCTCCAGTACAGGTCCCAGAACGCGCCGGGTGCGGCGCCGACGGCTCCGGCGAGGCGGGCGGCGGCGTCCTCGGGCGGGGTGCGGCAGACCACCTCGCCGTAGTCGACGATCACCCATTCCATCGCGGCCCCCTCGGCATCGCTGTTCACTTCCCACTGCTTCCAACAAATATCACGTTTGTTCGCACATGTGGAGAGTTCGGTGTCCTGGGCGCGCGGGTCAGGTGCGGTGGACGGCGAGGCCGGTGCGTCCGGGGGCCAGGTGGGGGCGCAGGACCAGCTCGTCGTCGTAGCCGCCGCCGCGTTCGGGCCGGTAGGGGATGGGGTCGGCGGTGGGCAGGGCGGTGAGGCGGGCGTCGAGGCGGGCTGCGGCGCGGGCGTGCTCGGCGGGTCCGGCGCGGTCGGCGCCGGTGATCACCAGGGGCGGCAGGACGTCCATGCCGGCGTAGAACAGGGTGCCGTGCAGGAGGGGGAACAGCACGTCCTCGGCGTCGCCGTGCAGGCCGCGGGGGCCGAGGCCGGTGGCGCGGGCGCCGGCGGTGGTGACGACCAGGGCGCGGTGCCCGGCCAGGCCGCCGTCGCCGTAGCGGCGGGCGCGGCCGTCCTCGTCGTGGACGCCGAAGGCGTAGCCCTGCACGAACACGCGGTCGAACCAGCCCTTGAGGATGGCGGGCATCCCGTGCCACCACAGCGGGAACTGCAGGACCAGCGCGTCCGCCCAGGCGAGTTTGGCGTGTTCGGCGCGGATGTCGGGGGCGAGCGCGCCGGTGGCGCGGGCGTGCTCGGAGGCGGGTCCGAGGCGCAGGGGTTCGCGGGGGTCGTGGCCGACGTCGGCGGGGCCGGCGACGGGGTTCCAGCCCATCGCGTACAGGTCGGAGTGGCGGACGCGGTGGCCGTGGCGCCGCAGGGTCGCGGTGCCGTGGTCGCGCAGGGCGCCGTTGAGGGAGCGCGGTTCGGGGTGGGCGAACACCCACAGCACGTTCATCGCGTGTGCTCCTTTCGCGGGATCGCAGTCTGGGTTCGATGCTGCCGGGCGGCGCGGGCGGTCACGAGTGGCCGGTGGGCCATCATGTGCAAGGATCGGGCCATGAGCGGAGTGGCGAGAGGCATGCCGCACCGGGTGGCGGTGCTGGTGCGCGACGGTGTGCTGCCGATGGAGCTGGGGATCGTGCACCAGCTGTTCGGGCACGCCCGGTCGGCGGGCGGGGACCGGCTGTACGAGGTGGTGTCGTGCGGGGTGGCGGCGGGGCCGGTGCGCACCGACGCCGATTTCCAGGTGGAGGTGCGCAGCGGGCTGGAGGCGCTGGAGGGGGCGGGGACGGTGCTGGTGCCGGCCTCGCACGAGGTCGACGAGCGGTGCCCGGGCGCGGGTCCGGTGCCGGCGGCGCTGGCGGCGGCGCACCGGCGGGGCGCGCGGGTCGCCTCGATCTGCACGGGCGCGTTCGTGCTGGCGGCGGCGGGGCTGCTGGAGGGGCGGCGGGCCGCGACGCACTGGCTGTCGGCGGACCGGTTCACCGCGATGTTCCCGTCGGTGGAGCTGGACCCGGCGGTGCTGTACGCCGATGAGGGCGGTGTGCTGACCTCGGCGGGCGAGGCGGCGGGCATCGACCTGTGCCTGCACATGATCCGCCGGGACCACGGCGCGGCGGTGGCGGGGGACGTGGCGCGCCGCACGGTGGTGCCGCCGCACCGGGAGGGCGGGCAGGCGCAGTTCATCGCGCGTCCGGTGGCGGCGCCGCGGGAGGCCTCGACGGGGCCGGCGCGGGCGTGGGCGCTGGAGCGGCTGGAGGAGCCGGTGACGCTGGCGCAGCTGGCGGCGCGGGCGTCGATGAGCGTGCGGACGTTCACGCGGCGGTTCCGGCAGGAGGCGGGGGTGTCGCCGGCGGTGTGGCTGACCGCGCAGCGGGTGCAGCGGGCGCGGCAGCTGCTGGAGGAGACCGATCTGCCGGTGGAGCGGGTGGCGGAGCGGTCGGGGTTCGGGACGGCGGCGTCGCTGCGGGCGCATCTGCAGGCGGCGGTGGGGGTGCCGCCGTCGGCGTACCGGGCGACGTTCCGCGGCCCCGCCCCCGACGCGGGACGTCCTGCGGACTGACCGGCCGAGCCGGCGCGCAGGGTCAGGGGCGCGCGGGGTCAGGGGCGCGCGGGGTCAGGCGGGTTCGGTGTCGGTGAGCTCGGTGGGTTCGGCGATGACGTCGACCATGGCGCCGTTGCGCACGACGGTGATGGGCAGCGGCCGGCCGATGGCGCCCTCGAACATCAGCCGCTGCAGGGACTGGGCGTGCGAGACCGGGTGCCCGGCGGCGGTGAGGACCAGGTCGCCGCGGCGCAGCCCGGCGCGGTCGGCGGGACTCTGCGGGACGACCTCGGCGACGCGCAGCGCCTCGTCCTGCCCGGTGCGGGCGCGCAGCGCGGCGGGGACGGGGACGGGCGCGGCGACCAGGCCGAGGTAGGCGCGGCGGACGCGGCCGTCGCGCATCAGCGCGGCGATGATGCGGCGGGTGGTGGCGTTGATGGGGACGGCGAGGCCGAGCCCGGTGCCGGCGACGGCGGTGTTGATCCCGACGACGCGGCCGCGGGAGTCGGCGAGGGCGCCGCCGGAGTTGCCGGGGTTGAGGGCGGCGTCGGTCTGGATGACGTCCTCGATGACGCGGGCGGCGCCGCCGCCGCGGGCGGGCAGGGACCGGCCGAGGGCGGACACCACGCCGGCGGTGACCGAGCCGGCCAGGCCGAGGGGGTTGCCGACGGCGACGACGAGCTGCCCGACGACCAGGCGGTCGCTGTCGCCGAGGGTCGCGGGGCCGGGGACGGCGCCGGGATCGCGCACGACGGCGAGGTCGGACAGCGGGTCGGTGCCGACGACGGTGAACTCGGCGGTGGATCCGTCGGCGAAGGCGGCCTGCCCGCCGGCGGCGGCGCCGACGACGTGGGCGTTGGTGAGCAGGAACCCGTCGCCGGTGAACGCGACGGCGGATCCGGCTCCCTCGCCGCGGCGGTGGCGGACGCGCAGCGCCGCGACGCGGGGGGTGAGCTCGCGGGCGACGGCGGACACGGTGGCGGAATAGGCGTCGAGGGGCTCCTGCTCGCGGGGACCGGGCTCGCGGGGGTCGGGGGACATCGCACCTCCAGATGATTACAACATTACCGCGCAACATCGGGGGGTGGCGGGGTGTTCCCGGGGCCGAAACGCCGCCGGTAGGCGGTGGGGGTCAGGCCGGTGCGGCGCCGCAGCCGCGCCCGCAGGTTCGCGGCGGTGCCCAGGCCGCTGGCGCGGGCGACGGCCTCCAGGCGGTCCTCGCCGCGCTCGAGCAGCCGGCAGGCCAGCGCGACCCGTTCCTCGGTCAGCCAGGCCAGCGGGGTGGTGCCGAGTTCGGCCTGGAAGCGGCGGTGCAGGGTGGCGGGGTGCACGGCGGCGCGGGCGGCCAGCGCGGCGACGGTGAGGGGCCGGTCGAGGCGTTCGCGGGCCCAGTCCAGCAGCGGCTGCAGGGACGCGGCGTCGACGGCGGGGACGGGCCGGTCGACGAACTGCCGCTGCCCGCCGTCGCGTCCCGCGGCGAACACCAGCCGGCGGCTGACGCTGTTGGCGGTCTCGGCGCCGTGGTCGCGGCGGATCAGGTGCAGGCCGAGGTCGAGGGCGGCGGCGGACCCGGCGGCGGTGAGCACGTCCCCGTCGTCGACGAACAGCACGTCCGGCTCGAGGCGGACCGCGGGATGGCGGGCGGTGAACGCCTCCGCCCACCGCCAGTGGGTGGTGGCGCGGCGGCCGTCCAGCACCCCCGCGGCGGCGAGGGTGAACGCGCCGGTGCAGAAGCTGACCAGCCGGGCGCCGTGCCGCGCCGCCCGCCGGATCGCGGCCAGCACGGCGGGGTCGGTGCCGGCGAGCGGGTCGGGCCGGTTGGGGACGATCACGGTCCCGGCGTCGTCGGCGGCCTCCAGCCCCGCGACGCCGCCGAGGGTGAAGAACCCGGCGTGCATCCGCACCGACGGGCGCGGCGCGCACAGCGTCAGCTCGTACCAGGGGTGGCCGAGCTCGGGCCGGGCCAGCCCGAACAGCTCGGTGGCCACCCCCAGCTCGAACGGGTTGGACCCGGGCCCGACGATCACCGCGACACGGTGCGAGGATCCTTGCGGCATATGCGATTCCTAGCACTCACGGTCGGGCGACGCCACCGGGGAACATTGACCCCATGAACACCAAGAGCGACCACGACGCGCACGAGCGGCGCGCGCAGAACCGGACCGGCGCGGCGCGGCCGGCGCCGGTGCAACTCGCGGCGGTACTGGCAGGCTTCGACCGGACGTGGAGCCCGCGGATCGTCGCGCGGGTCAACGACTACGACGTGCGGGTGGCGAAGGCGGCGGGCGAGCACGTCTGGCACGTCCACGACGGCACCGACGAGTTCTTCCTGGTGCTGGACGGCGAGCTGACGATCGCGCTGCGCGGCGAGCCGGGCGCCCCGGCCGGGTCGGAGCGGGAGGTGACGCTGCCGGCGGGCTCGGTGTTCGTGGTGCCGCGCGGCGTCGAGCACCGCCCCTCGTCCCCGGGCGGCGCGTCGATCCTGCTGCTGGAGCCGGCGGGCACGCTGTCGGTCGGCGACCGCCACGACGACCTGCCCGACCACGTCGACGCCACCGCCGGCCACCCCCTCGCCCCCTGACCCGCGACGCCACACGCCCCGTTCAGGGGGCGGCGCCGCGCCGGAACCCGTGCCGCGGGCGGGTCAGCGCAGGGTGGACAGACCGCCGTCGACGTGGACGACCTGGCCGGTGACGTAGGCGGCGCGGTGCGACAGCAGGAACACCGCGACATCGGCGACCTCCCACGCGGTGCCCTGGCGCCGCATCGGGATCAGCGCGGCGACCTGCTCACGGGTGGCGTTGCCGCTGGACGCCTCACGGCCCATGACGGTGTCGATGAGCCCGGGCGCGACGACGTTGGCGCGGACGCCGCGTCCCGCACCCTCGGCGGCGATATGGCGCACCAGCCCGGTCAACCCGGACTTGGAGGCGTCGTAGGACGGCGACCGCGAACCGGGCTTGGTGCCCGCCAGCGACCCGATGAACACCATCGCGGCGCCGGCGTCCAGGGCGGGCAGCGCCGCCTTGCCGACCAGGAACGGGGCGCGCAGGTTGACCTGCAGGACCCGGTCCCAGTCGGCCAGGGCGGTGCCGGCCATCCCGTAGCCGATGCCGATCCCGGCGTTGAACACCACGCCGTCCAGCCCGCCGAGCCTCTCGGCCGCCTGCGCGACGACACGGTCGCAGGACGCCGGGTCGGTGACGTCGGCGACAACGACGTGCGCGCGGCCGCCCTCGGCGGCGATCATGCCGGCGGTCGCACCGGCGGCGCGCTCGTCGACGTCGGCGCAGGCGACCTCGGCGCCCTCCCGGGCGGCGGTGACGGCGATGGCCCGGCCGTTGCCGACCGGGGCGTCGGGATCGGCGCTGGCACGGGTCCCGGCGCCGACGACCAGGATGCGGCGGCCGGGCAGCAGCGCGCCGCCGGCCGGAGCCGGCGATGCGGACGGGTGCGCGGGGGGACGGGACGCGGAGGGGTCGGGCATGCCCGGCACCGTAGCCGACCCTCCCCTCCCCCGCCCAGCCCCCCGAGCGGGCTCGCCGCCGCACCACGGGTCGTTAGGGTCGGGGGCCATGGACGTGATCGGGGAAGACCGGGCCGAGCCGGTCGTCGTGGAGCGCGCCGCGGGCGTCGGCGGAGAGCTGGTGCTGCGCCGCGCGGGCGCCGACTACGAGATCATCAGCAACGGGACGTTCCTGATGGACACCCGCAACGGCGAGTCCGAGCGGCTGCTGGTCCGCGCCGCCGTCGACGCCGCCCTGGACACCGGCGGGAACGGGGAGCCGGTGCGGGTGCTGATCGGCGGGCTCGGCGTCGGGTTCTCCCTGGCCGAGGCGCTGTCGCACCCCGCCGTCGCGCACGTCACCGTGGTGGAGCGCGAGCCGGCGGTGGCCGCCTGGCACGCCGGGCCGCTGCGGCCGTGGTCGCGCGGCGGGCTGGACGACCCCCGCGCCGCCCTCGTCCTCGCCGACCTCCTCGACGTCGTCGCCGCCGCGCCGTCCGCCGCGCCGCAGCCCCCCCCCCCCCCCCCCGCCGCGCCGCCCGCCGGGGCCGGCCCGGCGGAGGCGGCGGTGTTCGACGCGGTGTGCCTGGACATCGACAACGGCCCCGACTGGACGGTCACGCCCGGCAACGCCCGCCTGTACGGGCCGGACGGGCTGGACCTGCTCGCCGGGCGGCTGAGCCCGCGCGGGGTGCTGGCGGTGTGGAGCGCGGGCGCCGCACCCGGCTTCGCCGACCTGCTGGCGTCCCGGTTCGCCCATGTGGAAGCACTGCCGGTGCCGGTGCCGCGCGGCGAGCCGGACGTGGTGTACCTGGCCCGCCGCCCGCGCCCGGATGGTTCCGCCGACCGCGCGTTCGGCGCCAGATGACCTGTTCGCTAGGTTTCGGCTGACAACACCGTTCATGGGAGGTTCAGTGGCCACCGCTCACGCAGCCCGCCGCAGCCCCGCCGTCCTCGGCGACCTGCTGCCCGGTTCCCTCGCCCGCGACGCCGCGCTGGTCGCGGGCGCGGCCGCGTTCACCGGCCTCGCCGCGCAGATCGCGGTGCCGCTGCCCGGCACCCCGGTGCCGGTCACCGGGCAGACCTTCGCGGTGCTGCTGGCCGGCGCCGCGCTCGGCCCCGGCCGCGCCGCCCTCGGCATGCTCGTCTACCTGCTGGCCGGGATGGCCGGCGTGCCCTGGTTCACCGACGGCGCCTCCGGCACCGGCTTCCCGACGCTCGGCTACGTGCTGGGCTTCGTGGTCGCCGCGGCCGCCGTGGGCCGGCTCGCGCAACGCGGCGGCGACCGCACCCCGATCCGCACCGTCGCGACGATGCTGACCGGCACCGCCATCATGTACGCCGCCGGCGTCCCCTACCTGATGGCGTCCCTGCACGTCGGCCCCGGCAAGGCGCTGCACCTGGGCATGACGCCGTTCCTGGCCGGCGACGCGCTGAAGGTCGCGCTCGCGGCGGCGCTCCTGCCGGCCGCGTGGAAACTGACCGGCCGCCTCACCGGCCGCACCTCCTGACCCCGGCCCCGCAAATTCCCGCCCCCGCGCGCCTTCCGCGCAGGGGCGGCGCATGGGCGGGCGCCCCGAGGCGCCATGCATGGGGACGGCCGGATCGGGAATGTGCAGCCGGTGGCCCCGTGCCCGGCAGGCGCCCGGCATGCGCCCGGCATGTGGCGCACACCTCACCGGACGCCGCCACCCCGCCTGTTTGAACAGGTTCAATTCTGCCGTACAGTGGCTTTCGTGAAGCTCGCCGTGACAGCACCGGACCGCCTCGTCGTCCGCACCGTCCCGGTCGCCGACCCCGGCGACCTCGTCTCGAGACTTCCGCACCCCTCCGCCCTGGCCTGGATCCGCCACGGCGAGGGCATCGTCGGATGGGGCGAAGCCGCCCGCATCACCCTGCCCGGCGGCGAGGACCGCTTCACCGCCGCCGCCGCACTCCTGCGCGAACTGTTCGGCGCCGCCGCCATCGACGACCCCCTCGCCGTCCCCGGCTCCGGCCCCGTCGCCTTCGGCGGATTCGCCTTCGACCCCAAGTCCCCCGACTCCGTCCTGATCGTCCCCCGCCGCGTCCTCGGCCGCCGCGACGGCCGCGCCTGGCTCACCACCATCGGCGACGACGCCGACCCCCTCTCCCTCGTCCACGAACCCCAGCCCCCCACCGGCCTCACCTGGGGCGACGGCGCCATGCCCGCGCACGCCTGGGGCGAGGCCGTCGCCACCGCCGTCCAGCGCATCCGCGGCGGCGCCCTCGGCAAGGTCGTCCTCGCCCGCGACCTCACCGTCCGCGCCGACGCCCCCATCGACGCCCGCGTCCTGCTGCGCCGCCTCGCCGACCGCTTCCCCGGCTGCTACACCTTCTCCTGCGCCGGCCTCGTCGGCGCCACCCCCGAACTCCTCATCCGCCGCACCGGCGGCGACATCGAATCACTCGTCCTCGCCGGCACCACCGCCCGCGGCGACACCCCCGCCGCCGACCACGACCGCGCCGCCCGCCTGTCCGCCTCCGCCAAGGACCGCGAGGAACACCGCTACGCCGCCGACATGGTCCGCGACGCCCTCGCCCCCCTCTGCGCCGACCTGCACGTCCCCGCCGAACCCGAACTGCTCACCCTGCCCAACCTGCACCACCTCGCCTCCCCCCTGCGCGGCCGCCTCACCGCCGACCGCTCCGTCCTGGACGTCGTCGCCGCCCTGCACCCCACCCCCGCCGTCTGCGGCACCCCCACCGACACCGCCATGGACCTCATCCGCGAACTCGAAGGCATGGACCGCGGCCGCTACGCCGGCCCCGTCGGCTGGGTCGACGCCCGCGGCGACGGCGAATGGGGCATCGCCCTGCGCTGCGCCCAGCTCGACGGAACCCGCGCCCGCCTGTTCGCCGGCTGCGGCATCGTCGCCGACTCCGACCCCCGCGCCGAACTCGCCGAAGCACAGACCAAGTTCCGCGCCATGCAGTACGCCCTGCAGGGCTGACCCACCCCGCCCGCACCGCCCGAGCACCGGCCCGGCACCGCCACACTGGTCACGTGCGCGCCTCACGCCTGCTGTCCCTGCTGCTGCTCCTGCAGACCCGCGGCCGCATGACCGCACGCGAACTCGCCGCCGAACTCGAAGTGTCGGTCCGCACCGTCTACCGGGACGTCGACTCACTGTCGGCCGCCGGCGTCCCCGTCTACGCCGACCGCGGCCCCGACGGCGGCTACCGGCTCCTGGAGGGCTACCGCACCCGCCTCACCGGACTCACCACCGGCGAAGCCGAATCCCTGTTCCTGTCCGGCATGCCCGGCCCCGCCACCCAGCTCGGCCTCGGCGACGTCGTCGCCGCCGCCGAACTCAAACTCATGGCCGCCCTCCCACCCGACCTGCGCTCCCGCGCCGCACGCATCCGCGAACGCTTCCACCTCGACGCCCCCGGCTGGTTCCGCACCCCCGACGACGTCCCCCACCTCCAAGCCGTCGCCGACGCGGTCTGGAACCAGCAGCACATCCGCGTCCAGTACCGCCGCTGGGCCCACCCCCAGCAGGTCGCACGCGTCCTGGAACCCCTCGGCGTCGTCCTCAAGGCCGGCAGCTGGTACCTCATCGCCCGCAGCCACCACCCCGACCGCGACCCCAGCGACCCCCGCACCTACCGGGTGTCACGGATCCTGACCATCGAGCCGCTCCCCCACCGATTCGAACGCCCGCCCGGCTTCGACCTCGCCGCCTACTGGGACCGGTACGCCGCCCGCTTCGAAGCCGACTCCTACCGCGACCAGGCCACCGTCCGCCTGTCCCCCGACGGCCTCAAAATCGCCGCCGCCCTCCTGCCACCCGTCATGGCCCGCGCCGTCCACGACAACGCCGGCCCACCCGACCCCGCCGGCTGGACCCGGATCACCCTCCCCGTCGAGTCGCTCCGGCACGCCCACGTCGAATTCCTCAAACTCGGCGCCGACGTCGAAGTGATCGCCCCGCCCGAGCTGCGCGAGATGGTGACCGGCACCGTCCGCGCCCTCGCCGACCGCTACCTCGGCACCAACCGCGACAACACCTTGGACCACCCGACCGGTCACCCCGACGCGGGCTGACACCCCGGACACCAGAACAGATTCCGCCCCGCCAGCTCCGCCGCCGCCACCGCCGTCCCACACACCAGGCACGGCGACCCCGCCCGCCGGTACACGTACACCTCGCCGCCATGGTCGTCCACCCGCGGCGGACGCCCCATCGCCTCGGGAGTGTGCTCCGCACGCACCGTGTCGATCCGGCCCGTCCGCACCCCCTCCGCCATCAGCACCACCAGATCGGCCCAGACCGCCGACCACTGCTCCTCCGAGAGCACCCGACCCGGCGACAACGGGTCGATCCCCTGCCGGAACAGCACCTCCGCCCGGTAGATGTTCCCCGGCCCCGCCACCACCGACTGATCCATCAGCAGCGCCGCGATGCTCGTCCGGCTCCGCGAGATCCGCGCCCACGCCCGCCCCGGATCGGCGTCCGCCCGCAAAGGATCCGGCCCCAGCCGGTCCCGCAGCAGCTTCACCCCGCCCGGCTCCAGCAGCTCGCACGCGTTCGGACCGCGCAGATCCGCATGCCCGCCCGCGCCCGCGAGCCGCAACCGCACCGCGCCCTGCGGCTCGGGCACCGGCAGCCCGCCGAACCGCCACGTCCCATAGATCCCCAGATGGACGTGCAGGACCCGGTCGTCGTCGAACTCCAGCAGCAGATGCTTGCCGTGCGCGTCCGCGGCGACCAGAACACGGCCGTCGATCTCGGCCGCACCCGCCGCGAACCGGCCCTGCGGGCTCTCGGCGGCGACGGGACGGCCGCCGAACACCCGACGGTGCTCGGCGGCCAGACGATGGAGGGTATGTCCTTCGGGCATGACGCCCGCAATCCTACGGCCCGCCCCGCGGTCACCGCAGCGGAGCGCCCACCTCCCGCATGTGCCCCAGCGCCTGCCGGTAGGACTCCACCAGCCCCGTCTCGGTGAACGGCAGCCCCACCGCCGCGCAATGCGCCCGCACCAGCGGCTGCACCCGCCGCAGACTGCACCGCGGGATCCCCGGGAACAGATGATGCTCGATCTGGTAGTTCAGCCCGCCCATCAGCCAGTCCACCACCACGCCGCCCCGCACGTTCCGCGACGTCAGCACCTGCCGCCGCAAATGCCCCCACCGCTCACCCGGACCCGGCATCGCCATCCCCTTGTGGTTCGGCGCGAACACCGACCCCAGATGCACACCGAACAGCGCGTGGTGCAGCGCCATCAGCACGATCGCCTTCCCCGGCGACAGCAGCGTGAACGCCAGCGACAGATACCCCACCGCGTGCAGCGCCAGCAGCCCGCCCTCCACCAACTGGTCCCGACGCGACCGGCCCCGCAGGAACAGCACACTGCCGATCTTCAAGTTCAGCCCCTCCAGCGTCAGCAGCGGGAAGAACAACCCCGCCTGATGACGCGCCACCCACCGCAGCACCCCGCGCTGCCGCACCGCCTGCCCCTCCGTCCACGCCAGCACGCCCTCCCCCACATCAGGGTCCTTGCCGACATGGTTCGGATTCGCGTGATGCCGGTTGTGCTTGTCGGTCCACCACCCCTGCCCCATCCCCAGCAGCAGGTTCCCCAGCAGCAGCCCCAGCCACCGGTTCGCCCGCGCCGACCGCGCGATCTGCCGATGCCCCGCGTCATGCCCCAGGAACCCCGTCCGCGCCGACAGCACCGCCAGCGGAATCCCCAGCAGCACCACCCACCAGCTCGCCCCAGCCCACCCGATCGCCGCCCACACCGCCGCCGTACCGGCCAGGTTCAGCCCGATCGCCCGCGCGTAGTAGCCGCGACGCCGGTCCAGCAGGCCGCTCGCGCGGACCTGCCGCGCGAGCGGAGCGAAATCACTGCCGGCCGCCCGAGCGGGCGGAGCGTCGAGAATCGCGGGCATCGGTTCCTCCATCGGATCGTCGGTCGCCAACTGCTCCGCAAAGCTACGGAGACGCTCACCGGGCCGTCTCCACGCTGGGGAGCCAACCCCGGTCTGGCTCCCAGGTCCCGGTGCCTCTCACCCGCCATGGCCCCAGCGGACCATCCGGCGCCCGCATGACTAGTCCGCGACCACCCCCGGACGGCCCGCGACCCCGACCCTGCGTCCAAGACGGACCATCACGTCCATATAGGGTCAGAAGCCATGAGCGAAGCGACACGGTGGATCGACCTGGACGGAGCCGTCAACGCCCGGGACCTCGGCGGCCTCCCCACCGCCGACGGAGGCACCACCCGGCGCGGCCGCGTCCTGCGCTCGGACAACCTCCAGGACCTCACCGTCGCCGACGTCCGCGTCCTCCTCGACGAGTACCACCTCAAGAACGTCATCGACCTGCGCAGCGACGCCGAGGTCCGGCTCGAAGGACCCGGCCCCCTCGCCCGCGTCCCCTCCGTCACCCTCCACCAGCTGTCGCTGTTCCCCGAAGGCGGCCGCCGCACCGACGTCGCCGCCGACACCCCCGACCGCGCCGACGTCGACAAGGCCCTGCCCTGGCAGGACCGCGCCACCGAGGGCACCGCGCTCGACCGCTCCACCGGCCACTACCTCGGCTACCTCCGCGACCGCGGCGACAACATCGCCGCCGCCCTGCGCGTCATGACCCGCACCGACGGCTCCTCCCTCGTGCACTGCGCCGCCGGCAAGGACCGCACCGGCGTCGTCTGCGCCCTCGCCCTCGACCTCGCCGGCGTCACCCGTGAGGCGATCGTCGCCGACTACGCCATGACCGGCGAACGCATCGACGCCGTTCTCGGACGCCTGCGCGGCAGCGACACCTACGCCACCGACCTGGACTCCCGCCCCGCCGACAGCCACCTCCCCCACGCCGCCATCATGGAGAAGCTCCTCGCCCGCATCGACGAGGAGTTCGGCGGCACCGAAGGCTGGCTCACCGGCCACGGCTGGACCGGCGAGGACACCGACGCCCTCCGCGACCGCCTCATCGGCTGACCGCCCCCACCGGCCGCACGCGGCCCCGCAGGGCCCGGGTGTACGGCGACGCCTCACGGGTAGCGCCGCAAGCACGCGAACCCACCGGAGGCAACGCCGATGAAACTGCGCTCACCGCACCTGGCCGCACTGCGCGCCCTCGCCGACCCCACGGTCCGCCCCCGCGACGTCCGCCGCGCCCTCGGCGTCGAGACCGCCACCCGCCGCTGGCTCATCGGCGGCGTCCTGCCGCTGTGGCTCGGCGCCGGCCTCGCCGACTGGCACCGCCACAAGAAGACCCGCATCGAGACCACCGCCGGCCCCCGCGAGTCCCTCATCCACTCCCTGATGATGGCCGAGGCCGGCGTCCCGATCGCCCTCGGCCTGTTCTGCGAGGTCAACCCCGGCGTCCTGGCCACCTGCGGCACCGCCCTCACCGTCCACGGCGCCACCGCCTACTGGGACGTCAGCTACGCCGAGCAGCGCCGCCGCGTCACCCCGCTCGAACAGCACATCCACAGTCTCCTTGAGGTCGTCCCCCTCATGGCCACCGGGTTCCTCACTGTCCTGTACTGGGACCAGGCCCGCGCTCTCGTCGGTCAGAACGGCCGCCCCGACTTCCGCCTGCGCCTCAAGCACCACGACCCGCTCTCCCGCCGGACGCGCATCGCGCTCCTGGCCGCCATGGGCCTGTTCGGCGCCGTCCCCTACGGCGAAGAGATGCTCCGCTGCCTGCGGGCCCGCCCCACGCTGAAAGCCCAGCCGACCGCCGAACCCGCCCCCACCGCGACCCTCGCCATCCCCGCCGACCCGGACGAGGTTCCGGCCGGCTGATGGCGTTGTGGTGGTGTTTGGGTCTTGGTGGAGGTTGAAGATTGAACCAACCCTGCGCCTTTACATTGTAAGTTAAGGGTTGAATCAATCGGAAGTTCGCCGATCAGAGGGTCGCTACTGGCCGCCGGTGCCGAGCGGCGCTCAGCCGAACAGGTCGCGGACGGCGGCGTGGGCCGCCTTGCGCATCTCCGCGTGCAGCACCGCGTTCGCGTTCCGGTCGGTGCGGGCCTCCACGATCCGCAGCCCCTCCCCCGCGATGACCTTGGGCAGGTCCGCCGCCGCCTCCAGGCGCCGGTACGGGACGCCGTGCGCCGCCGCGACCGCTTCCAGGTCCACCTGGTGCGGCGTGCCGAAGACCCGCTCGAACGGCCCGGCCAGCGCCGCCTGCGGCAGCAGCGAGAAGATCCCGCCGCCCTCGTTGTTCACCACCACGATCGCCAGGTCCGGCCGGCGGTCGTAGGGCCCGACGATCAGCCCGTTCTGGTCGTGCAGGAACGCCAGGTCGCCGAGCAGCGCGTACGAGCGGCCGCTGTGCGCCAGCGCCGCCCCCATCGCCGTCGAGACCAGCCCGTCGATCCCGCTGGCGCCGCGGCTCGCCATGATCCGGATGCCGCGGCGCGGCCGCATCACCTGGTCCAGGTCCCGGATCGGCATGCTCGCCGCGGTGAACAGCAGCGACCCTCCCGGCATCGCCGCGACCAGGTCCCGCGCCAGCCGCGGCTCGCTCACCTCCGGCACGGCGTCCAGCACCGCGTCGACCGCCGCCGCGGCGGCCAGGTCCGCCGACCGCCACGACTTCAGCCACGCGTCGTCGCCCGACACCACCGGGATCTCGATCTCCGGCGCCACCTGCGTCGCCGACCGCACCGGGTCCGGCCAGTGCGCCAGGTCCGGGGCCAGCACGATGTGCTCCTCGGCGCGCCGCAGCAGCGACAGCAGTGGCCGCGACAGCCCCGGCTTGCCGAGCGTCACCACCACCTCGGGACGGTGCCGCTCCACGAACTCCGGAATCCCCAGCAGGAAGTGGTGGGAGGTCAGCGCGTGGTCGCCGTACCGGGCGTTGCCGTTCGGCTCCGACAGCACCGGCCAGCCGGCCATCGACGCCGCCGCCACGTACCGCTTGACGTTCACCGCGCCGTCGCCGACCACCAGGACGCCGCGGCGCGTCGGCGGGACGTGCAGCACCGACCCGGGCGTCGCGGCCCGCACCTTCGTCCACGCCCCGGTCGCGTCGCCGTCCAGCGGCTCGCACCACGACTCGTCCCCGTCGGGGATCAGCGGCTCGCGGAACGCCGCGTTCAGATGCACCGGGCCCGGCACCGGCGCCTGCGCCAGCCCCCACGCCCGGCTCACCAGCGACCGCCAGTACGCCACCATCCCCGGACGGTTCTCCGGCACGCCGACCTCGGTGCTCCACCGCGCCGCCGTCCCGTACAGCTTCACCTGGTCGATCGTCTGGTTCGCGCCGGTGTCGCGCAGCTCCGGCGGACGGTCCGCCGTGACCACGATCAGCGGCACGGCCGACTCGTGCGCCTCCACCACCGCCGGATGGAAGTTCGCCGCCGCCGTCCCCGACGTGCACACCAGCGCCACCGGACGGCCCGACCGCTTCGCCATCCCCAGCCCCAGGAACGACGCCGACCGCTCGTCGATCCGCACATGCAGCCGGACCCGGCCGGCCTCCTCGGCGGCGTGCAAAGCCAGCGCCAGCGGAGCCGACCGCGACCCCGGCGCCAGCACCGCGTCGGTCATCCCGCATCGCAGCAGCTCGTCGACCAGCACCGTCGCCAGCGCCGTCGCCGGGTTCACCTGCCCACCCCGGCCATCGGCGGGCCCGGCAGGAACCCCTGCGCGCCCGCGACCCGCTCCCGCCAGCCCTGCTCCAGGTCCGGCGCCGCGAACCGGGCCAGCGCCTCCTCGTCCACCACGGGTCTGCGCACCTCGATCTCACCGCCGACCTCGCGCAGCGGATCGCGCACGACATCGCCGTCCATCAGCGACAGCGTGCCGAGACCGCACGCGTAGGGCAGGTCGGGCAGCGCGGCGGCCAGCGCCACCCCGGCCGCCAGCCCCACCGACGTCTCCACCGCGCTGGACACCACCACCGGCAGCCCGCACGCCTCCGCGACCTCCAGCGCCGCGCGCACTCCGCCCAGCGGCTGCACCTTCAGCACCGCAACGTCCGCGGCCCCCGCCGCCCGCACCTTCAGCGGATCCTCCGCGCGCCGGATCGACTCGTCCGCGGCGATCGGCACGTCCACCATCCGCCGCACCCGCGCCAGCTCCTCCAGCGTCGCGCACGGCTGCTCGGCGTACTCCAGCTCCCACCGGTCCAGCGCCCGGATCATCCGCGCCGCGTGGTCGACGTCCCAGCCGCCGTTGACGTCGATGCGGACCCGGCCGTCCGGCCCGATGGCGTCGCGGACGGCCTCCACCCGCGCGAAGTCATCGGCGTCGCCCTGGCCGCGCTCGGCGACCTTCACCTTCGCGGTCCGGCAGCCCGACGCCTTGGTCATCTCGAACGCCCGGTCGGGGCCGACCGCCGGGATCGTCACGTTCACCGGCACCCGGTCGCGGACCGGCGCCGGCCAGCCCTCGCGCGCGGCCTCCCGCGCCGCCGCCAGCCACCGGGCGCACTCGGCCGGCCCGTACTCGGCGAACGGCGAGAACTCCCCCCAGCCGGCGGGGCCCTGGAACAGCACGCCCTCCCGCCGCGTCACACCGCGGAACCGCGTCCGCATCGGGATGGCGAAGACCCGCACCCGCTGACCCCCTGACCTGCCTAACGAATCACGCTATTCCGGACCACATCGCGCGCCGAACGTTTAGTAATACCACGGGTGGCCCGACCAGTCCGGGTCGCGCTTCTCCAGGAACGCGTCGCGCCCCTCCGCCGCCTCGGCGGTGCCGTAGGCCAGCCGCGTCGCCTCCCCGGCGAACACCTGCTGCCCCACCAGCCCGTCGTCGACCAGGTTGAACGCGAACTTCAGCATCCGCTGCGCCGTCGGGCTCTTCCCGTTGATCTTCCGGGCCCACTCCAGCGCCGTCGCCTCCAGCTCGGCGTGCGGGACGACCGCGTTCACCATCCCCATCCGGTGCGCCGCCTCGGCGTCGTAGGTGTCGCCGAGGAAGAAGATCTCCCGCGCGAACTTCTGCCCGACCTGCCGCGCCAGGTACGCCGACCCGAACCCGCCGTCGAAGCTCGCCACGTCCGCGTCGGTCTGCTTGAACCGGGCGTGCTCGCGGCTCGCGAGCGTGAGGTCGCACACCACGTGCAGGCTGTGCCCGCCGCCCGCGGCCCACCCCGGCACCACGCAGATCACGACCTTGCCCATCATGCGGATCAGCCGCTGCACCTCCAGGATGTGCAGCCGCCCCGCCCGCGCCGGGTCGATCGACTCCGCCGTCTCGCCCTCGGCGTACTTGTAGCCGTCCTTGCCGCGGATGCGCTGGTCGCCGCCCGAGCAGAACGCCCACCCGCCGTCCTTGGGCGACGGCCCGTTGCCCGTCAGCAGCACGCAGCCGACGTCCGACGACATCCGCGCGTGGTCCAGCGCCCGGTACAGCTCGTCGACGGTGTGCGGGCGGAAGGCGTTGCGCACCTCCGGCCGGTCGAACGCGATCCGCACGGTGCCCTGATCGACGGCCCGGTGATAGGTGATGTCGGTGAACCCGAACCCCTCGACCTCTTTCCACGCGCCCGCGTCGAACAGCTCCGAGACCATGTGATCCTCTCCCGTCGGGGCCCGCCTGGATCCGGGGCCGTGCCCATTCAACCGCCCCGCGGTTTGAACGCGTTCAGCGGGGTCGCCTACCCTGATGAGATCATGGATCGCCGCCTCCACGCCGTCGTGCTCCCGCCCGGCCCCCGCCTGCTGCGGGCGCTCGCCGCCGCCCTCGACGGCGGTCCCGCCGTCTGCCCCCTCTCCCCCGGCCTGCCCGCGCCCGCGCTGGAGGCGATGCTGGACGCGCTGGCGCCCGACGCCGTCGAGACCGAGGACGGCCTCACCCGCCACCGCGCCGTCGGCGAGCGCACCCCGCTCTCCGACGGCACCGCCGTGCTGATCGCCACGTCCGGCTCCACCGGCGCCCCCAAGTTCGTCGAGCTGTCAGCCGCCGCGCTGCGCCACTCCGCCGCCGGCACCCTCGCCCGCATCGAGGCCGCGCCCGGCGACCGGTGGCTGTGCTGCGTGCCCACCAGCCACATCTCCGGCGTCCAGGTCCTCGTCCGCTCCCTGCTCGCCGGCACCGACCCGATCATCACCCCCAGCTTCGACACCGGCGCCGTCGCCGCCGCCGGGCGCGTGCACATCTCCCTGGTCCCCACCCAGCTGCGCCGCCTGCTGGACGCCGGCACCGCCCCGTCCCGGCTCGGCGCGATCGTCCTCGGCGGCGCCGCCGCCGCGCCCGGCCTGCTCGCCGAGGCCCGCGACCGCGGCGGCCGGGTCTTCACCACCTACGGCATGAGCGAGACCTGCGGCGGCTGCGTCTACGACGGCACCCCCCTGGACGGCATGCGCGCCGAACTCGGCGCCGACGGACGGATCCGCCTCGCCGGCCCGTCGCTGTTCACCGGCTACCGGCTGCGGCCCGAGCAGACCGCCGCCGTGCGGGACGGCGAATGGTTCGTCACCCAGGACCTCGGCGCCCTGGAGGACGGCCGGCTCCGCGTCCGCGGCCGGGTCGACGACGTGATCAACACCGGCGGGGAGAAGATCGTCGCCGGCGAGGTCGCCACCGCGCTGTCGCGGCACCCCAAGATCCGCGACGTGGTCGTGGTGGGCCGCCCCGACCCCGAGTGGGGCGAGCGGGTCACCGCCGTCGTGGTGCCCGCCGCCGAGCCCCCCGCCCTGCCGGAGCTGCGCGCCTTCGTCCGCGAGACGATGCCCGCGGCCGCGGCGCCCCGCGAGCTGGAGCTCGTTCCGGCGATCCCGCTGCTGGCCTCCGGCAAGCCCGACCGCGCCCGCCTGCGCCGGGGCTGACCCGCGCGCGGCGGGACGATCACCGCGCATGGCACCGTGATGATCGGGGGAGGACGACCGGCATGGGCGAGGAACGCGAGGAGCCGGAGAACGAGAGCGGCCTGACCGTCCTGCTGGCGTTCCTGGCCAACCTGGGCATCGCCATAGCGAAGATCGTCGCGGCGCTGGTCACCGGGTCGGCCTCGATGGCCGCCGAGGCCGCGCACTCGGTCGCCGACACCTTCAACGAGATCCTGCTGATGGTGGGGCTGCGCCGCAGCGGCCGCCCCGCCGACCGCCGGCACCCCTTCGGCTACGGCAAGGAGCGCTACATCTGGACGCTTCTCGTCGCCGTCGCGATCTTCGGCATGGGCGCGCTGTTCTCCTACTACCAGGGCATCCAGACCCTCACCGGCCCCAGGTCCAAGGAGGCCGACCCGCTGATCGGGTACATCGTCCTGGCGGTGGCGTTCGTCCTGGAGGGGATCTCCTGGCAGCAGGCCCTCCGGCAGACCCGCGCGGCGGCCCGCGAGGAGCGGCTGCCGCTGCTCGGCTACATCCGCCGCACCGACGAGCCCACGGCGATCAGCGTCCTGCTGGAGGACTCGGCGGCGCTGGTCGGCCTGCTGCTGGCGTTCGGCGGGCTCGGCCTGCACCAGCTCACCGGCTCGCCGGTCTGGGACGGCGTCGGGTCGTTCCTCATCGGCGTCCTGCTCACCACCGTCGCGCTGGTCCTCGGCCGCATCAACCTCAACCTGCTGATCGGCAACCAGGCCGATCCGCGGATGGTCGACGACGTCCGCGCCCGGCTGTACGCCGCGCCCGAGGTGGAATGGGTCGTCGACATCATCACCATGACGGTCGGCGCCGATCGCGTCCTGGTCTGCGCGCGGCTGGACTTCCGCGACGCGCTCACCTCCGCCGACGTCGAACGCGCCTGCGTCCGCATGTCGCGGGAACTGCGGGACGCGCACGAGGAGATCGACGAGGTCTTCCTCGAACCGGTCCCCCGCGATGACCCTGAACTGCGGGAACGCGTCATCGCGCGGTACGGGCGGACACTGCCGCCGAAAGGGCCGGGAGCATAGTGGCATTGGTCACATCACCACAGCCCAGGCCCTTTACGCAGTAAGGTCAGGCTGGAGCGCGTCGCACGGTGTGAAACGCCGCCGACCGGGCACCACGAACCCCTGGATCGTTCCCCTCGCGATCCCCCGCCGGGAGCGCCGATCCGCGGCGCCGGGAACAACAGCCCGTCCGTGCGACGTTCCCGTATATGCGTGCGCCTGCAGCGAACGACCGTCCGCGCCGCATCCACACACCGAAGGGAGAGGGGTGCCCCCATGCCGCGAAGCGCTATCGAGACCCCGCTCACGGAGTCGGCGAGCCCCGCGCTCGACGACCTCCTGAAGCGCGGCCGCGCCCAAGGGCGCCTCTCGCTCGACGAGGTGAGGGGAGCCTTCGAGAGCGCCGGCCTCAGCCCGGCGCAGGGCCGCTCCATCCTGCGCGAGCTGTCGGAGGCCGGCATCAGCCTGGCCGGCGAGCCCGACACCGTCCGCAGAATGGCCGCTGCCGCCGACCACGACGGCGGCGAGACCGCCCAGGCCACCCCCGGCTCGGCCAAGAAGCGCACCGCCGGCGGAACCGGCGCCAAGACCGGCGGCCGGACCCGCAAGGGCGCTGCCAGGACCGCCGCCAAGGACGGCGGCCGGTCCGGCGCGGGCGACGCCGACGTCCCCGAGGAGGGGTTCGACGTCACCGAGGTCGAGGCCGCCGACTCCCCCGCCGACCTGGACGACCAGTCGACCACCATGGGCGACTCGGTGCACACCTACCTCAAGGCGATCGGCCGCCGCCAGCTGCTCACCGCCGAGCAGGAGGTCGACCTGGCCAAGCGCATCGAGGCCGGGCTGTACGCCGAGCACAAGCTGGAGACCGAGCAGCTGACCCCGCGGAGGCGCGCCGACCTGGAGTGGGTCGCCGCCGACGGGCGCCGCGCCAAGGCCCACATGCTGGAGGCCAACCTCCGCCTCGTGGTGTCGGTCGCCAAGAAGTACTCCGACCGCGGGCTGTCGCTGCTGGACGTCGTCCAGGAGGGCAACCTCGGCCTGATCCGCGCCGTGGAGAAGTTCGACTACTCCAAGGGCTACAAGTTCTCCACCTACGCGATGTGGTGGATCCGGCAGGCGATCCAGCGCGGCTTCGCCGACTCGGCCCGCACCATCCGGCTGCCCGTGCACGTGCTGGAGATGCTGAGCAAGCTCAGCCGCGTCGAGCGCGACATGCACCAGCGGCTCGGCCGCGAGCCCACCCCCGAGGAGCTGGCCGTCGAGCTCGACAAGAGCCCCGAGCAGGTCCGCGAGCTGCTGCGCACCAGCCGCCAGCCGATCAGCCTGGACTCCACCATCGGCGAGGACGGCGAGACCCGCATCGGCGACCTCATCGAGGACACCGACAGCCCCGAGGCGTCCGAGCTGGTGGACCGCCAGCTGATGGCCGACCAGCTGCGCCGCACCCTCGACATCCTGTCGCCCCGCGAAGCCAAGATCATGGCGATGCGGTTCGGGCTGTACGACGGGACGCCCCGCACGCTCGACGAGATCGGCAAGGCCCTCGGCCTGACCCGCGAGCGGATCCGCCAGCTGGAGAAGGAGTCGCTGTCCAAGCTGCGGCACCCCAGCAACGCCCGCCCGCTGCTGGACTTCGCCGTCTGACGCATCCCACGACACGTCGCCCGCACGCCGACGGCGCCCGCCGGATCACCGCTGAGCCGGCGGGCGCTGTCGTCTCCCGGGTGCCGCGCGGTCAGCGGCCCCGCACCGCGAAGGCCAGGAACTGGGTGACCTCCTGAGCGTCGAAGTTGTCGTCGGAGCAGATCACCAGCGTCCGCTCCCCCGACCTCAGCTTCGGGCCCCAGCCCATGCCCTCCAGGTTCTGCGCCGGGGAGGCGTACCTGCCGAGGTCGGCGACCAGCCGCTTGCGGACGGTCCGGTACGCGCGGCCCTTCGCCAGGCTGCGGCGCGACAGCACGTTCGTCGCGCCGCGGGTGTCGAACTCGTACAGCTTGATCTTGTAGCCGACGCCCTGCAGCCATGACCGCTCCAGCGCCAGGTAGCGGTGGTCGTCGACCGCCAGGATCTCCGACACGCCGCTGTCGGCGACGCCGCCCGCCGGGACGGGCGCGGCCGGCAGCCGGTCCACCGGGTAGGCGTACTGCGCCCGCACCCTCCCGCTCCGGCTCCACATCGTCAGCCTGGTCATGGCGCCGTGCTCCACCGTCGGCGGCGCGCCGTCCTCGTAGCGCGGCCCCTCGACCATCCCGGCGATCGTGTGCGGCGCGATCGCGAGCCCCTCCATGCCGAAGTTGCGGCGCGGCCCGTGGTGGCCGGTGGTGAGGTGGAGGTCCTTCGGCAGCGGCAGCAGGCCCCGGTACCGGCCGTCCCGCCCCGCCCACTGGACGGTCAGCGGCGCGAGCGGCAGCTGGTGGGTCTCGTCGGGCCGGTCGCCCTCGTTGCCCCACAGCACCCGGTGGCGGCGCGCGTCGTAGCGGATCGACTCGGGGTCGACCGAGCGGGGCTTGCCGAACCCCGGGTACGGCTTGCCGTCCGGGCCGGTCAGCGTGTGCGCACCGGTGATCCGCACGCCGGAGAACCGGCCCGTCCGCCGGTCGATGTCCACGCGGCCGGTGTAGAAGCGGGCCGGGTCGTACCGCCACCGGTCGTCGGAGATCATGTACCAGTCGCCGGTGCGCGGGTCGCGGTCGATGCCCGACAGGCCGCCGACCGTCGTGCCCTGGAACTTCATCAGGTGCGGCAGCCGCCTCTCCCCCAGGAACCTCGCGCACCGCAGCCCCGCCACCGCGACCGCCGGCCCGACAGCCGCGCGATCCGGCGCCCGGTCCGCCGCCCGCGCCGGCGTCCGCCCGACCGCCGGAACCGCGACCGCCGCGAGGACGGCGGCCGCCGCCGCCGTCCCACGCATCATCGTCCGATGCCCGTTCACCTGTTCACCGTCACCCTTCGCGTCCGACCGAACTCTCTTCGTGGCCGGGCTCAGTATGGTGCACCACGCACCGTGACGACGGTATTTCGGTGAGTGTTCCGGAGGAGGTCCCGCTCAGTCCGTGTGCCGGAACTCGAGGATCGCGACGCCCATCAAGGCGAAGCCCATGCCCACCACGATGACGATCTCCAGCCAGACCGGGACGACCCACCCGCCCCAGGAGACCCCGGGGTCGAAGGTGCGCCGCAGCGCCGGCGTCAGGTCCAGGTGCGAGAAGACCGCCTGGCGCAGCGGGTCGACGGCGTAGGTCAGCGGGTTGAAGCGGGTCAGCACGGTCAGCCACGTCGGCAGGCCGTTCAGCGGGTACAGCGCGCCGGACAGGAACATCATCGGCATCATCGCCATCTGCATGAGGCCGAAGAACGACTGCATCTGCTTGATCCGCGCGGCCATCATCACGCCGAACCCGGTGAGCGCGAACGCGCCCAGGAACATCAGCCCCAGCAGCTCCAGGATCAGGACGGGGTCGTACGGCACCCCGGCGAGCCCGGCCAGCGCGACGATCACCGCCCCCTGCAGCGTCGCGACCAGCGCCCCGCCGATGCACTTGCCGATCACGATCGAGCTGCGGCTGACGGGGGCGACGAGCATCTCGCGCAGGAAGCCGAACTCGCGGTCCCACACGATCGACCCGGCGGAGAACATCGCGGTGAACATCACCGACATCGCGCACACGCCGGGGAAGATGAACGTCTTGAGGTCGATGTCGCCGTGCGCGCCGCCGCTGGCCATCAGGTTGGACAGGCCCGTGCCCATGACCAGCAGCCACAGCACCGGCTGGACGAGCCCCGACACCATGCGCAGCTTGTCGCGCCAGAACCGGATCAGCTCCCGGTGCAGGACGATCTTCACCGCGCGCACGTCCTGCCGCAGCCCCGGCTCGGGCACCCGGACCCGCACCACGTCGGCGACGGGCGCCGCCTCGGCCGCGCCCTCCCGCGTCGAACTCGTCATCTCATCTCCTCGCCATGCGCATCGCCATGCGCATCCTGTCGCCGGTGCCGGCCTCGGCATCGCGGATCGTCGAGCCGGTGAAGGACATGAAGACGTCGTCCAGGGACGGCCGGGACACGCTCACCGACCGGATGGGGACGCCGAGCTCGGCGAACAGCCGCGGCACGAACGCCTCGCCGGAGGCCACCGAGAAGGCGACGGCGCCCTCCGACATGCCGGCCTCCAGGTCGAACCGCTCCCGCAGCGCGGCGATCGCGGCCTCGTCGTCGGCGGTCTGGATGCGGACCCGGTCCTTGCCGACGCCCGCCTTGAGCGCCTCCGGGGTGTCCAGCGCGACGATCCGCCCCGAATCCATGATCGCGATCCGGTCGCAGAACTCGGCCTCGTCCATGTAGTGGGTCGTCATGAAGATCGTGATCTCTTCGGCGTCCTTCAGCTGGCGGATGTAGTCCCAGATGGACGCGCGGGTCTGCGGGTCGAGGCCGACCGTCGGCTCGTCCAGGAACAGCACGCGGGGCGAGTGCAGCAGGCCGCGCGCGATCTCCAGCCGGCGCTTCATGCCGCCGGAGTAGGTCTGCACCAGGTCCGCGCGCCGGTCCCAGAGGCCGACCATCTCCAGCACCTGCCGGATGCGGTCGCCGGCCACGGCGCGCGGCACCCCGTACAGCTCGGCGTGGAAGCGCAGGTTCTGCTCGCCCGTCAGGTAGCCGTCCAGAGTCGGGTCCTGGAAGACCAGGCCGATGTTGCGGCGCACCGTGTCGCGCTGGGTCACCACGTCGAACCCGGCGACGAGCGCGCGCCCGGCGGTGGGCTTCAGCAGCGTGCAGAGCATGTTGATCGTGGTGGACTTGCCGGCGCCGTTCGGGCCGAGGAACCCGAAGATCTCCCCCGGGTCCACGGTGAAGCCGATCCCCCGCACCGCCTCCACGTCGCCGAACTTCCTGATCAGGCCGTCGACCTCGACGGCGGGTCCCCCGTCCGGCATGGGCCCTCCCTCAGATGGAGACATGCGCCCATATTTTGGGCTTTCCAACGGTAGGAGTAACCTATCTCTCACGTCAAGAGAAATTAGGTCGCCCAAGTGACCTGGAGGAGCGGGACGTGACGGACCAGGCCGACCCCATGTACGACTCGCCCACCTACCTGATGTACGAGACCGTGCGGCTCGTCCGCCGCACCGGCGCGCGGATGTTCCCCGGTCAGCCGCGCATGCCGCAGCTGCTGGTGCTGTGGTGCGTCGCGCGGACGGGGCCGCTGTCGCAGCGGGAGGTCGCCGAGCGGCTGCGCATGGACGCCGGCGATCTCGTCGGCATCGTGGACGCGCTGGAGGAGGCCGGGCACGTCCGGCGCCGCCGCGACCCCGCGGACCGGCGGCGGTACGCGCTGGAGGCCACCGAGGACGGTCGCGCGTTCCTCAAGGAGGGCCTGGACGCCCGCGTCCGCCTCAACGAGCTTCTGTTCGAGCCCCTGTCACCTGAGGAGCGGCAGCTGTTCAGGGCGATGCTGCTGAGGGTCCTCGCCCACCACGACGACCGGTTCACCGCCCCCGCACGGGACGACGCCCCTCCGCAGCCCGATGCTCCCGCGCAAGGAGCGGCGTCACGCGAACGGGTCGTCACCCCGCAGGTCGAGGCCGAGGCCCTGCGGCTCCAGGCGCCTCAGCGCGCGGAGGCGGGCTGTCCCATGCGCGACCGCGCCTCGTCGTAACGCCGCAGGACCAGCCGGGCCGCCGCGTCGTGCGCCCCGATCGGCGCGGTCACCGCGTCCGCGCCGCACTCGTGCATCCGGTCCAGGAACCGGCCGGGCGCCAGCAGGTACGACGCCACGACCACGCGCTCCGCGCCGCCCCGCCGCCGCTCCCCGACCACCTCGTCCAGGGCGGGGCCGCCGGCCGCGACGAACCCGTCCGGGACGGGCCGCCCCAGCCGGCGCGCCAGCAGCCGCGCG
>NZ_BAAAMR010000105.1:0-33703 GCF_039529375.1 Actinomadura napierensis | reverse complement strand
GCCGCTGTACGGGCTGGGCCGCCGCGCGCTGCGGGCCGGGACCGCCGCGGGCCTCACCGGGCTGCGCGAACTGGCCGACCTCGCGCTGCTCACCGTGACCGAGGCGGAGCCGGAGCTCGGCGGGCTGCTGGCGCACCGGCTGCTCGGCGGCCTCGACCCCGACGACCCGTTCCACCGCGGGCTCGCCGAGACGGCGCTGGCCTACCTCGACCACGGCGGCCGGATCGAGCCGGCGGCCGCCGCGCTGCACGTCCACGGCAACACGGTGAAGTACCGGATACGGCGGTTCCAGGAGCTGACCGGCCGTCCGCTGGCCGATCCGGCCGCGGGGGCGGCGGTGGCGGGGACGGCGCACTGGTGGTGGGCGCTGCACCGGTGGCTCGCCGCCGCCCGCGCGTGACCGGATGTCCGGCCCGGATGATGGGATGGGGGCGGCGCCCCGGGGCGGGGCGTCCCGGACGAGAACGGGGGAGCAGTGACCGCACCGCGGATCAGCACGGTGATGTGGCCGATGCAGTCATGGCCGGAGGCCGGGGACCTGTGGCGGCGCGCCGAGGAGCTGGGGTTCCACCACGCCTGGGTGTACGACCACCTGGCCTGGCGCGGGACGACGCCCTGGTACGACGCGTACACGACGATGGCCGCCGCGGCGGCGGTCACCTCGCGGGTCCGGCTCGGCACCCTCGTCACCTCGCCGAACTTCCGGCACCCGGTGCCGACCGCGCACGCCATCAAGACCATCGACCACGTGAGCGGCGGCCGGCTCACCATCGGGATCGGCTCCGGCGGCACCAACCGCGACTCCGACGCCGGCGTCCTCGGCGGCGACTGGACGTCCGGCGAGCGCGCGGACCGGTTCGGCGAATGGGTCGAGCTGCTCGACCGGGTGCTGCGCGGCCCCGAGACGACCTCCGAGGGAGCGTTCTACACCGCGCGCGAGGTGGTCTCGGAGCCCGGCTGCGTGCAGCGGCCGCGCGTCCCGTTCGTGATCGCCGGCAACGGCCCGCGCGGCATGCGGCTGGCCGCCCGGCACGGCTCCGGCTGGGTGACCAGCGGGCGCGCCGAGGGCCGTGCGCCGCAGGACGTGGTCCGCGAGCGCCTGGAAGCGCTCGGCAAGGCATGCGAGGCCGAAGGCCGCGAGCTGGACGACCGCGTCCTGCTGACCGGGTTCACCGACGAGCCGTGGCTGGCCTCGCCGGAGGCGTTCGCCGACCTCGCGGGCCGGTACGCCGAGCTCGGCGTCACCGAGATCGCGCTGCACTGGCCGCGTCCGGGCACGCCGTGGGACGCCGACATGAAGGTGTTCGAGGCGATCGCCGCGCAGGCCGCCTGAAGGGACCGGGAAGGCGTCCCTTAGACTCCTGCGATGCCGTACGTCCTGCTGGCCTTCGCGATCGCGTTCGAGGTCACCGCCACGCTGGCGATGCGCGCCTCGGAGGGGATGAGCAGGCTCGGCCCGTCGGTCCTGGTGGTCGCCGGGTACCTGATCTCGTTCGTGTTCATGGCCAAGGCGCTCACCTCGCTGAACGTCGGGCCGGTCTACGCGATCTGGTCCGCGCTCGGCACCATCGGGGCGTTCGCCGGCGGCGTGCTCCTGTTCGACGAGCAGATCAAGCCCCAGACGATCGCCGGCGCGGTGATCATCGTGCTGGGCGTCATCGTGATGAACCTCGGCGGGGGAGTGAGCCGGGGCTAGGCTCCGGCGCGCGCTCCGGCCCGGCGGTGACCGCGCGCCGCGCGCGCGAGCGGCGGGTGTACTCCTGGCCGAGCGCGAACAGCAGCCAGGTGAGCGCGGTGGCGTCGTCCACGATGCCGACCGGCAGGAACACGTCCGGGATGAGATCGATCGGCGACACGATGTACACCACGGCGACGACCATCGCGACGATCTTGCCGGTGGACGTCCGGTAGTACGCCTGCGCGCCCGCGGCCATCGGGCCGGAGCGGCGCCGCCGGCGCAGCCTCAGGATCGCCACGACCAGCAGGAACGCGCCGACGGCGAGCGCGACGGCGCCCGCGAGGGTGAGGTCGACGCCGCCGAGGCGCCCGTCGGCGGTGAGGACGGTGGCGCCGCCCGCGACGAGCAGGACCACTCCGAGCCAGGCCATCGTGCACCTCCGGGGGGAGTCGCCTGCGGTATTGCCGCTCAGGCCCGTTCCATGCGCCCGGCCGGCCGGCGTCCCGGTCGGGGCTCCGGTCAGGCGGGCTCGGCGGCGGTGGTGACGCGCTGCTGCTCCAGCTGCCCGCCGAGCAGTTCGGACGGCGTGCACCCCGACAGCGCGCGGAACTCCCGGTTCAGGTGCGCCTGGTCGTAGTAGCCGCTGAGGGCGGCGGCGTCGGCCAGGCCGAGACCGTGGCGCGACAGCAGCTCGACGGCGCGCTGGAAGCGCAGCACGCGGGCCATCACCTTGGGCGGCAGCCCGGCCTGCTCGGTGAACCGCTGGGTGAGGTGCCGGCGGCCGTAGGCGACGTCCTCGGCGAGCCGCAGGACGCCGACGGCGCCGTCGCTGCCCCGCAGCAGCCGCCAGGCCCGGGCCACCTCCGGGTCCGGCTCGGGGCCGATCTCGAGGCGGCGCAGCAGGAAGGCGTCCAGCAGATCGAACCGGTCCGCCCAGGACGGCGTCGCGGCGAGCCGCTCCACCAGCGCCGACGCCGCCGGCCCGAGCAGGTCGGGCAGCTCGACGGCGGCGTTGGTGATCCGGGCCATCGGGACGCCGAGGAGCGTGTACGCGCCGAGCGGGCTGAGGTCGAGCTGCACGCCGTGCTGCCCGCCCGGCGTGCTGTAGGCGCCGTGCCCGTCGTGCATCCCGGCGGCGAACGACCTCAGCTCGGCGGCGGCGCCGGGGCCCGGCACCTCCAGCCGCATCGGCGGGCCGAGGTTGACGATGACGACGGCGCTGCGGGTCGGGAGCGTGCGCATCCGGGACGGGACGGCCTCCGGCTCCCAGTACCCCTGGTAGGCGCGCAGGAACGGGCGCAGCGCGCTGTGCGGGCGCCCGCTCGCCTCCAGCCAGCCGCCGCGGTCGCGGATCTCGACAGGCCTGCCGTCCATGCACCCAGTCCTACCACCGGCCGCCGACAGAACGCCGCGGTCAGGCGGGCGGGCGGCTCACTCGTACATCTGCCCGCACACCGCGATCCGCGCCAGGTCGCCCCAGCTCATCTCGGTGATCTCGCGGACGTAGGAGCGGGCCGGCGGCTCACCGGCGGCGGTGGGCAGCGGCACCCGCGCGCCGTCCGCCGCGTCCCAGCCGCCGAGGCTTCCGGCGACCGCGCATTCCAGGTAGGTCGCCGGGTCGAAGTTGTACCAGCGGGCCGGGGTGGCGCGGGCCCCCGAACCGGGCGGGCGCGGCGCGTCGACGCCGAACCGCGCCTGCGGGCCCGGCGGGCTGACGAGGAACTCCTCCAGGTCGGCGAGCTGGGACAGCACGACCCGCTCCCAGTCGGCGTACCCTTCCGGCTCGTCGCCGGGCAGCGACAGGTCCTTGGCGCTCCACGCCGGGTCGAACTCGGCGGGCGGGGTGGTGGACGCGGCGGCGAACATCGCCGCGACGTCGTCGGGTTCGAGCCGCTCGTTGTCACGCAGCGGAGCGGACACCTTCCACAGCGCCCGCAGGAACGCCGACAGCGACCAGGAAGCCGCCCGCGCCTCCTGCCCGAGCTGCAGGAAGATCAGGTACAGGTCGCGGTTGGTCCGGACGGCCGGGCCTGGCGGCCCCTGCACCCAGTAGGCCTGCTTGTGCCGGACCCCGCTCTCCATCCCCAGGACCTGCGCGAGCGCGGAGACCCGCGAGTCGTGCGCGGCCACATGGAACTGGTTGCCGAGGTCGTCCTGGCGCATGACGTCCCATGTCTGCATCCGGCCCCTCCACGGTCGGCAGGTGCGGTTCCCACGGCCCCCGCTCAGAAAGTGTCCCATTCCGGCAGCGGACCGCCAGTAGTGGTGATGTCACTTTCCGGACTCGAAGTCGTGACTTACCGCACATGTCGATCGAAGGCGGAGGCGATAGGGAGGGGCCGGCCCGTCCGGCCGGCCTCTCCACGCCGCACGCTCAGTGCTTCGAGCGGTGGATCACCTGCATCTCCGTGAAGCCGTACAGGCCCCATGGGCCGTTCTCGACGCCGACGCCGCTCCACTTGAAGCCGCCGAACGGCTGGTGCGGCGCGAGCGCGAGGTGGGTGTTCACCCATGCGGTGCCGCACTCCAGCTGCGCCGCGACCTCGGCGGCGCGGTCGGCGTCGGCGCTCCACACCGAGCCCGACAGCCCGAAGTGGGTGCCGTTCGCGCGGGCGAGCGCGTCGTCCAGGTCGGTGTACTTGATGACCGGCAGCGCGGGCCCGAACTGCTCCTCGTCCACGATCCGGGTCCCGTCGGAGACGTCGGCGAGGATCGTCGGCTCGAAGAAGTAGCCCGGACCGTCGATCGGCCTGCCGCCGGCCGCCGCGCGGGCGCCGCCGGCCAGGGCGTCGGCGACCAGCTCGCCGACCCGCTCGAACTGCGGCCTGTTGTTGATGGGCCCGTACTGGACGCCCTCCTCCAGGCCGTTGCCGACCTTGACGGCCTTCGCCTGCTCGGCGAGCGCGTCGACGACGTCGCCGTACAGCGCCTCCGGCACGTACACCCGCTTGATCGCCGAGCAGACCTGGCCGTTGTTCTGGAACGCCCCGCCGAACACCTTGGCCGCGACCGCCGCCGGGTCGGCGTCGTCCAGCAGGATCGCCGGGTCGTTGCCGCCGAGCTCCAGCGTGACCCGCTTGAGGTCGGGCGCCGCCGCCGCGGCGACCCGCTTGCCGGTGGCCACGCTGCCGGTGAAGCTGATCTTGCGCGGGACGTCGTGCGCGGTCATCCAGGCGCCCAGCTCGTCGCCGCCGGTCACCACGTTGAGCACGCCGGGCGGCAGCACGTCGCGCAGGACCTCGCCGAGCTTCAGGCTCGACAGCGGGGTGAACGGGGACGGCTTGAGCACCATCGTGTTGCCGGCCAGCAGCGCCGGCGCGAGCTTCCAGATCGCGAGCAGCAGCGGGTAGTTCCACGGGGTGATGGCCGCGACGACGCCCATCGGCCGGCGGACGACCTCGACCACGGCGTGGTCGTCGTCCTGGATGACCTCGCGGGGCAGTTCCAGCTCCGCGAAGTACTTCAGCCACACCCCGGCGCCGACGACCTCCATGGTCCCCTCGGCGAGCGGCTTGCCCTGCTCCAGGGTCAGGATGCGGCCGATCTCCTCCGACCTGGCGAACATGACGTCGGCCGCGGCCAGCAGCGCCTTGCGGCGGGCCGCCTCGTCGCGGCGCCACGCGGGGTAGGCGGCCTGGGCGGCGGCCATCGCCGCGTCCAGCTGCGCGCGGGAGGCGTCGGGCGCCTGCTCGGCCACCTCGCCGGTCGCCGGGTTGATCACTCCGAAGGTAGCGGGCGCGTCCGCCGCCGCGCCGTCGATGGTCATCGCGAAGTTCTCGGGCACCGTGCTCCTCCGCTCGGGGGGCGTCTAACCGAATGACGTTCAGTATTCACCCTCGGACCCCCTCTTGACGAGGAGGCCCGGCGGCGGATGATCAGCTCATGCGATCACGTCCCACCGCGGTGCTCGCCCTCGCGCTCGCCCTCGCCGCATCCGGCGGGGCGCCGGCGGCCGCCGCCACCCGCGCGCCCGCCCCCGGCAACGCGCCGAGGCTGGGAGACCCTCATCCCTGCGCCGACCAGCCGGGCTACACCTGCTCCATGCTGACCGTCCCGCTCGACCACCGGGACCCGTCCAAAGGAACCCTGAAACTCCAGGTCGCCGCGGGCGACAATGCCCGGGCGCCCAAGGGCGTGCTGCTCTCTCTCACCGGAGGGCCCGGGCAGCCCGGCGTCCCCTACATCCGCCGCATGGCCGAGGAGCGGCTTCCGGAACTGGCCGAGAACTACCGGTTCGTCACCATCGACCAGCGGGGCACCGGCGAGTACGGAGCCATCGACTGCCCCAAGCTGCAGGCGGAGGTCGGCAGCAGCGACATCGAGCCGCCGACCCCGGACGCGGTGGGCGAGTGCGCCGGTGTCCTCGGCGAGCGGCGGAGCTACTACACCACCGAGCAGACCGTCGGCGACCTCGACCTGCTGCGCCGCGCCCTCGGCATCCGCACGATGGTGGTCGACGGCGTCTCCTACGGCACGATGACCGCGGCGAGCTACGCCGTCGCCCATCCGCGCAACGTGAACAAGATGGTGCTCGACTCGGTGCTGCCGCACGTCGACCCGCAGCACGACGACCTGCTCTACCTCACCGGGCTGCGCGCCACGGCCCGCGTCCTGCGCGACGCCTGCACGACCGCGCCCGCCTGCGGGTTCGACCCCGCCGAGGACCTGGCCTGGCTCGCCCGGCACCGCCCCGACCCCGTCCTCATCTGGGACATGCTCGTCAGCTACGAGTTCTTCGACCCCACCTACCGGAACCCGAATCCGGGCGGCGGGCTGCCGGACGGGTCCGGCGACGTCGTCACCGCCCTCCACCAGGCCAGGCACGGCGACCCGGCCCGGTTGAACGCGCTGCTGCGGATGATGAACTCCGGCGGCGACCCGGTCGCCGACTACAGCTCCGGACTCCACATCGCCACCGTCTGCGGCGACGGCCACTTCCCCTGGGGCACCTCCGAAGCGCCGGTCGCGGGCCGCCAGCCCGCGCTGGAACGCGTCCGCCGGACGCTGCCCGCCCGCGCCACCTGGCCGTTCACCGCGGACACCGCCGTCGGGAACGGGTTCATCCAGGAGTGCCTGCACTGGCCCTGGGCCCGGCACACCGCCGAACCGCGCAACGACCGGCTCCCCGCCGTGCCGACCCTGCTGATCAACGGCGACCGCGACCTGTCCACCCCGCTGGAATGGGCCCGCGAGGAACTCGGCCGGGCCCCGCGCGGCGCGCTCGTGGTGGTGAAGGGGGCGTCCCATTCCATCCAGAACCGCGAGCGCGGCACGCGGGGCCGCGAGGCCGTCTACCGGTTCCTCGACGGCTGACGGCCTGACCCGGCCGCCGGCCGGGTCAGGACGCGAAGATCCGGTCCAGGAGGTCCCGGTACCCGCGCAGCGCGAGCCGGAGCCGCTCGGTGTCCGGCTCGTCGTGCTTGCCGAGGCCCTCGGAGAGGGTGCGGCGGTGCGCCGCGACCGCGCTGCTCAGCGCGTCGACGACCTCGGCCGCGAGCGTGTCGGCCTGGCGGACCGAATCGGTCGGGTCGTCGACGAAGGCGGACTGCACGTCGCGCCAGCGCTCCCGGAACCGCTCGGCGTCCGCCGGGTCGAGCAGCCGCTCCGGGACGCCGCCGAGGCGGGACTCGGTGGGCCGCAGGCCGGGCTGCGCGCCGTCGGTGCCGGGGGTCGGGAAGCCGGTGGCCACCTCGTCCTCGGCGAGCCCGGCCGCGGGGAGGGGGTCGGGGGAGGTGTCCTCGGCCGCCTCCGAGGGCTTCGGCGGCGGCCCGGCGACGTGGGTGTCGCCGGCCACGGCCGGGTCGGCCGTCCCGGCGGCGCGGGCCCGCTCGTCTGCGGCCGTGCGGCCGGCGGGGGAGGCCGCCTGCTCCGGTCGCCTGTGCTCCATCGTGCTCAGCTCCTCGGGGTCTGCTCGTCGTCGCGGTCGCCCGCGCGGTCGCCCTCGCGGGGGCCGGGCACCCGGGCGCCCGCCTCGGGGGCCGGTCCCGCGCCTTCGTGCGGGGCGGCCTCCGGCTCGGGCGCCGCCGGGGTGCGCGACGCGTCCTCACCGGTGGCCTCGGGGCCGGGGCGCTGGGCCGGGACGGACAGCAGCTCCTCGAACAGCGCGCGGTAGTGCACCATGGCCTGCCGCAGCTCCTCGGTGGAGGCCTGCTTGTCCGCGGCGCGCCCGCTGATGTCGTGGCCGCGCCGGTAGTGGTCGAGCGTCCGGCCGTGCTCCACCGACAGGTGGGCGGCCTTCTCCTCGAACCCGTGGGTGGGGTAGCCGCGCTCGCCCATCACGACGGTGACCAGGCCGTCGGCCTGCTCGACGGCCGACTCGGGGGCGTCGACGAAGCGCTCCTGGACGCGCACCCACTGCTCGCGGTACTGCTCGCGGCGGCGCGGGTCGAGGTCGCGCAGTTCGAGTTCCTCATGGCGCTGCTCGCGGCCGAGCAGCTCGCGCTCGGCGGCGGCACGCCCGCCGTGCTCCCGGACGGCCCGCTCGTACTCGGGGCCGAAGCGCCGCTTCAGCCGCCGCGTGCGCGCCTGCCTCCAGGCCAGGAACGCGGCCGCGATGACGGCGGCGACGATGATCACGGCGATGACGACCATGATGGCGGTCGACATTGTCTGTCCTCCAACGTGCGTCGGATCGAATGCAGCGCCGATGCCCGGACAGACACGGTCGAAACAGCCCTAAGGGGTACGGCCTCCTAGTTTCGGAAAGAGGCAGATCAGATCGCCGACCCGGCGGCGGCCCCCGAAACCGGCCTGCTCCAGCAGCGCCAGCCCGTGCCGGTCGCGGGGCCGCGCGCAGGCGACGGCGACCCCGGCCCGGCGCAGGGCGCCCCGCAGTTCGGGGAGCGCGGGCTTGCGGCCGCCCGGCCTGCGCACCGCCGCCGTCAGCACGCGCCGGTCCTCGACGAACCGCGCCGGCACCGGCAGGTTCCTGAGGTAGTGGCTGTTGGGGTCGGCCGCGTGGACGCGGGCCGTGAGCAGCGGCACCGCCCGCATGTACGCCCGCGGCATCACCACCACGCCGCCGGTACGTGCCAGTGCCACCACCGCACGGGCCGTGCCCACCTGCGCGGGGGGAAGCTTCCAGGACGGCCGGGACGCGACGACCGAGCCGTTCGACGCCGACCACACCGGCGTCCCGCCCGCGACCAGCGTGATCGCCAGCGCGGCGGCGGGCAGGAGGGCGGCGAGGACGCCGACCGCCCGCTCCCTCCCTCGCCGCACGCCCGCCGGCAGGGGGACGCGCACCGTGGCGACCAGCCCGATCAGCACGGGCGCGGGCACGACCCACATCGTCCGCCAGAGCACCTGTCCCGCCCCCGTCACGTCCGCGGCGAGGCCGAGCATGCCCGGCACGAGGAGGAGCGTGACCACGGCGGCCACACCGGCGCCGATGAGCGCGGGGACGCCGCGCCGCGCCGTCCAGGGGGCCAGCCACAGCGCGCACCCCGCGAGGACGCCCGGCGCGGCGGAGAGCAGCACCCACCGGTAGTCGTCGGAGGCGGAGCCGACCCACCCGGTGACGGTGGTGTCGTGGTGCAGCAGCGTCACCGCGAGGCCGGCGCCGACGGGGTAGGCCAGCGCGGCGCAGGCGGCCAGCCCGTCGCGGACCCGCCCCGACGCGACCAGCGGGACGGCCGCGGCGCCGACGACCAGGGGCAGGACGAACGCGGACGAGGACGTGAGCCCGGTGCCGGCGATCCCGCAGGCGGCGAGCATCGCCAGGTCCCGCCGCGACCGCCGCTCGGCCCAGCGCGTCAGGTGCACGTACAGCAGCGGGACCAGCGCCGACACCAGCACGGCCTTGCCCTGCCACATCCGCAGGAGGTGGAACGACCCGAGCGACGCGGGGCCGAGCCCGGACCACAGCAGGTAAACCGCCGCGATGGCGAAGCACAGCGGGGCGCGGCGCGGTGCCCACGCGCGGGCCAGCCGCCACACGGACCACACCGCGATGAAGGTGACCACCGGCAGCATCAGGTAGTACACGAAGGAGGTCGCCGGTATCCCGGCGACCCGCGCGAGGCTCCCGGCGAGCACCTCGATCGATGAGACCGGCGGCTCCCCGGCGGTTGGCCCGGTCCTGCCCGAGGTGAAGATGACGTCCTTGAACGGGATGCGTCCCATCGCGGCGGTCGCGACCGACCGCGAGACGAAGTAGGCGTCGTCGCCGTCGGAGTTGACGATGAACAGCGACGCGACGGAGAACCCGGCGGCGGTGGCGAGCGCGAGCGGCGTCCCCCACCGGCTCGCGGGCGCGGTGGCCGCCGCGGGCTCGTCCGCTCCGGACCCCTCGGGACGGCCGGGTGCGGGACCGTCCGGCTCGGCCGGCCGGGCGTCACCGGGCGCCGCTCCGCCGGCGGGGGAGCGGCGGCGCAGCAGGCAGGCGGCGGATGTGGCCACGCTGACCAGGCCGAACGCCCAGGCGCACCACCACGGGGCGCCGGAGGTGTGCAGTCCCACGCTCGTGCCCGCCGCGATAGCCGTGATGACGGCGGTGAGAGCGAGAGCGCGCGGGGGAGCGGAGAGCCCCGGCGCGGGCGGCTCCGGGCAAGGCGGCTCGGGGGCGGCCCCGTGCCGCAGCGCGCGCGACGCGTACGCGGCGGCGACCGCTGCGGCCGCACCGAGCCAGCAGGCGAGCAACACCCAGGTCGGCGGCCGTATCAGCAGGCCGAGGTGGTAGACCAACGTCCATAACGCGAACAGCAGGACGGCGGCGTCGACGGCCGCGTCCAGGCCGCGTTCCGCCCGGCCCGCCCTCGGCGCGCCGCCGTGGATCCCGCCGGAGACGGGCACCCTCAGTCTGATCAATGTGTCCCCCGAGCACGTTCCGGTGTGCGGCCCTTCCCTGTTCTGTCCGTCGCGGGGGCGGAAAGAGTTCACGCCCCCGCCTACGTGATCTTGTTGAGGGTTGGACGCCCGGGCGGGCGGGGTGGTTGGCGAATTCCTGGACGTTCCCTGAAGATTCCCTGGACGTCCTGCCCGTCATCGACCAAAGCGACGTATAAGTCCGGATTTACTGCGCTGCGCATGGTGCGCATGTTGTGATGGACGCGTACCGGAACGGCGCGCGTTCGATGGGATGTGATGCGCGGTGCGCCATGCGTTCGGCTTCTTCCTCGGCGTCCTGCTGACCCCGGCCCTCGCGTACGGCGCGGCCTGGGGCTTCGTGCAGGGCGGCCAGTCCTTCGACGGGACCGGCCAGGAGATCACCGACCGCACCCGGATCTACGGGGCCTTCGCGCTGCTCGCCGCCGTCGGCCTGGTGATGGGCGTGATCATCGTGGCGCGCTGGGCGTCGCCGCTCGTCTCGCTCGTGCCGGCGCTGGCGCTGCTCGGCTTCTCGGTCGCCTTCCTGGTCGACCCCGGCCGGATCCTGGACCTGCCCGCCAAGGTGCCGCCGTCGGGCGACATGGACGACGGGCTGCGCACGCTGCTCGGCTCGGGGGCCTACGCGATGATGGGCTTCGCGCTGCTGGTCCCGACCTGGGCGCCCCGCCGCTGGGGCTCCGGCCGCCGCGACGACGAGGCCGCCGACACGGACTTCTACTCCGCCGCCGGCCGCGGACCGCGCGTCTGACCGGACCGCGCCGCGGCGAAGCGACGGCGGACCTTGAGCCGGAAAAAGCGGGCCGGACCCCCGTGCATGGTCCGGCCCGCGTTTCCCGCCCCGCTCCGGGGACGGCCTTCCGTCAGGACTGCTTCGCCTTGGTGACGAACTGCGTGGTGTAGGTCTTCGACAGGTCGATCTCGTCCTTCTTCTCGCTCACCTCGGGCGAGAACTGCGCCAGCACCTTGAGGGCGTTCTCGGCCGCGTCCGTCTTCATGACGCCGTCGCCGTTGAACATGCTGATCGAGTCGCCGATCGCCTTCTCGTACAGCTTCGGGTCACCGCCCGCGTAGTCGGCCGGCATCTTCGCCGCGATCTCCGCCGGCTTGTGCTGCTTGATCCAGCCGAGCGTCTTGACGAAGGCGTTGGCGAGCTTCTGCACGGTCTCGCCGTTCGACTTCACGTACGAGCAGTCCATGTAGAGGGAGCTGGACGGGTAGAGGCCGCCGAGCGCCTTGCGGGTGCCCTCCTCGGTGCGCATCTCGACCATGACCTTCGCCTTGCCGGTGCTGACGAGCTTGGCGATCGTCGGGTCGGTCGTCATGCCGGCGTCGATGCCGCCGTTGTCCATGGTGGACATGAACGTCTGGCCCGCGCCCGCCTTCACCGTCGAGTAGTCGGAGGTCTTGACGCCGTTGCGGACGGCCAGCGCCCGGGTGAGGAAGTCGGTGGACGAGCCCGGGCTGGTGACGCCGAGCTTCTTGCCCTTGAACCCGGCCGGGGACGTCAGCGAACCGGCCTTGCCGGTCGAGACCATCTCGGCCTCGCCGGGCACGTCGGCCATCTGCACGACGCTCTGCACGCACTTGCCCTTGGTCTGCAGCTGGATGGAGTGGTCGTAGAAGCCGACGACGCCCTGGACGCCGCCGGAGATGAGGACGTTCTCGGCCTGCGCCCCGGCGGGCTCGGTGAGCAGCTGGACCTTCAGCCCCTGCTCCTTGAAGTAGCCGAGCTGCTCGGTCAGCTTGGCGGGCAGGTAGATGACCTTGTCGATCCCGCCGACCATGATCTTGACGGTGCCGCCGTCGGTCCCGCCGCCGCCCCCGCCGCGCGAGTCGCGGCAGGCCGACAGGGACAGGGCGGTGAGGGCGGCGACCGCGGCGGCGGTCGCCCGCATGGGGGTGGTGGTGCGCATGGTGGTTCTCCTGGTCGTGCGGGGGGTGTGGGGGTGGAGCCGGGCACCGAGGCGCGGGGGACGGGCCCGCGGCGGGGGGATCCGGTCAGATCTGCGCGTCGGCCCCGGCGGCCGGCGGGCGCCAGCGCAGCAGCCGGCCCTCGAGGATGGTGAGCAGCCATTCGGCGAGCAGGGCCAGCACCGTGATGATGATCATCCCGGCGTAGATCCCGGCCGAGTCGAACACGCCCTGGGAGTGGTTGATGAGCAGGCCGAGGCCCTTGTCGGCGCCGGTGTACTCGCCGACGATCGCGCCGATGATGGCGAACCCGAACGCCGAGTGCAGGGACGCCAGGATCCACGAGGTGGCGCTCGGCACCACGATCGTCCACAGCACCTGGAGCCGCCCGGCGCCGAGGATCCGCGCGTTGTTCACCAGGTTCCGGTCCACCTCGCGGGCGCCCTGGAAGGCGTTGAAGAACACCGCGAAGAACACCAGCACGAACGCCGTCGCGATCTTGGACTCCATGCCGAGCCCGAACCAGATGATGAACAGCGAGGCCAGGATGATGCGCGGGATCGCGTTCACCGCCTTGATGAACGGCGCGCACACGTCCGACAGGTAGCGGCTGCGGCCGAGCACGATGCCGAGCACCACGCCGCCGGCGGCGCCGAGCACGAACCCGGCCACCGCCTCCTGCAGGGTGTAGGAGATCTGCTCCCAGATCGAGCCCTGCGACGTGCCGTCGGTGAACCAGCCGACGAGCCGGTCCCAGATCTTGGACGGCATGGAGTAGTAGAAGGGGTCGATCCAGGTGCGCGCCGTGAGCTCCCAGGAGCCGAGCCACGCCGCGACCAGCAGGACGCGGACGCCGTTGACGCCGAGCCTGCGGCGCAGCCCCGCCGACCGCATCCGCGCGATCGCCGCCGTCTCGCCCCGCCCGCCCGGCACGCCGGCCGGGGCGGTGCCGTCGGCGGGCACGGCGGCGCCGTCCGCCTCCGTGAGCTGCGCAGTCTGCGCGGTCTCCGGTTCACGCGGCATGACCGGCACCCCTCTCGCGGGTGATCTGGACCTCTTCGCGCAGCGAGTCCCAGACCTCCCGGTAGATGTCCAGGAACCCGCTGGTGAGCCTGACCTCCTCGGCGTCGCGCGGCCGCTCCAGCGGCACCGCGAACGCGCCCTTGATCGTCGCCGGCCCGGCCGTCATCACCACGACCCGGTCGGCCAGGACGATCGCCTCCTCCAGGTCGTGGGTGACGAACACGACCGCCGCGCCCGACCCCGACCACAGCCGCAGCAGCTCGTCCTGCATGAGGCCGCGCGTCTGCACGTCCAGCGCCGAGAACGGCTCGTCCATCAGCAGCACCGACGGCTCGTTGACCAGCGTCTGGGCGAGCGCGACGCGCTTGCGCATCCCGCCGGACAGCTGGTGCGGGTAGTAGCCCTCGAAGCCGGCGAGGCCGACCCGCTCGACCCATCCGCGGGCGCGCTCGCGGGCCTCGCGCCTGGACGCGCCGCGGTAGCGGGGGCCGGCCGCGACGTTGTCCAGGACGGTCCGCCACGGCAGGACGGCGTCGTTCTGGAACATGTAGCCGACGCCGTCTGGGATGCCGTCGACCGGCCGGCCGTGCACCAGCGCCCGGCCCTCCGACGCCGGTTCGAGGCCGGACACCAGGGACAGGGTGGTCGACTTGCCGCAGCCGGTCGGCCCGACCACGGCGACGAACTCGCCGGCGCGGACGGTCATGTTCAGGTCGCGGACCGCGGTGTGCACGCCGCCTGACGAGCGGAAGCGCTTGGTGGCGCCCCGCAGTTCGATGACGGCGTCGCCGCCCGCGCTCGCGCGGCCGCCGTCCGCGTCTTGTGGGGTGGTTGCTCGCTTGGGCATGGCGGAACGGTAGGGATGTGGCCCGCGTCACCGGAACCCTTGCCCGCGATGTGCTCGCAAGCCGCGAATCCCCACGTTGAGCGCGTATTCTGCACTTCTGCTCATTTTGCTCGCCGGGGTCTGGGCGGCGGCGCCCGTCGTGGTCTACGGTGCGGGGCATGTCCGTCCGGCCCCGCATCCCGTTCGCCCGGCAGGTGCTGATCCTGCAGGTGGTCGTGGTCGTCGTCGTGGCCTGCCTCGGCTACGGGCTGGTCGCCTGGATGCTCGACGGCGAGTTGCGCGACCAGTACGGCCAGCGGGCCCTCACCGTCGCGCGCGCAGTCGCCGTCGACCCGCAGATCGACGCCGCCGTGGCCGCGGGCGATCCCGGGCACGTCGTCCAGGACCGCGCCGAGCGCGTCCGGATCCGCACCGGCGCGCTGTTCGTCGTGGTGACCGACCGGCACGGTATCCGCTACTCGCACCCGACGCCGTCCGAGGTCGGCAGGCGGGTGAGCACCGACCCGTCCGCGGCGCTGGCCGGGCACGAGGTCGTCAACGTCGAGCGCGGCACCCTCGGCCTGTCCGCGCGCGGCAAGGTCCCGCTGTACGGGGCGCAGGGCGGCATCCTCGGCGAGGTCAGTGTCGGGTTCGACGCCGGCGCGATCGACCGGGAGCTCGACCACCTCCTGCGCGACCTCACGCTGTTCATCGCCGGGGCGGTGCTGCTCGGCGTGCTGGCGTCCGCCGCGATCGGCCGCCGGCTGAAGCGCCAGACGCTCGGCCTGGAACCGTACGAGCTGGTGGAGCTGGTCCAGGAGCGGGAGGCGGTCCTGCACGGCGTCGGCGAGGGCGTCGTGGCGGTCGACCCCGCGGGCCGCGTGGCCGTCTGCAACGACGAGGCGTCCCGGCTCCTCGGTGCCACGCCCGAGCACGGCGCGGACGCCGCCGGCCTCGCCCCCGAGGGCGCGCTGCGCGACGTGCTGGCCGGGCGGCGCGAGGCGTCCAACCTGTTCGTCACCGCGGGGGAGCGGGTGCTGGTGGTGAACCGGCGCGAGGTCAGCCGCGACGGCCGCGACCTCGGCGCCGTCGTCACCCTGCGGGACCGCACCGACCTGGAGACCCTCGCCCGCGAGCTGGACTCGGTCAGCACCCTGTTCGACGCGCTGCGCGCGCAGCGGCACGAGTACGCCAACCGCCTGCACACCCTGTCCGGGCTGCTCCAGCTCGGGCACGCCGAGGAGGCCGCCGGGTACCTCGGCACGCTGATGGAGGACGCGGTGGGCCGGCCGCCGGAGGCGGACGAGCAGCCGGACCCGCTCACCGACCCCTACCTGCGGGCGTTCCTGGCGGCCAAGTCGGCGGTCGCCGCCGAGAAGGGCGTCCGGCTGGACGTCGGCTCCGCCAGCTACGTGCCCGGCCGGGTCGCCGAGCCGCTGGACGTGACGACGGTCGTCGGCAACCTCGTCGACAACGCCGTCGAGGCCGCCCGGCTGGGCCGCCGGCGTCCCGCCCGCGTCGAGGTGGAGCTGCTCGGCGACGGCCGCGACCTGCACGCCACCGTCGCCGACTCCGGCGACGGGCTGCCGGAGGGGCTGCGCGAGGCCGTGTTCGACGACGGGGTGTCCACGCGCGACGCGGCCGGCGGCCGGGCGCGGGGCCTCGGCCTCGGGCTCGCGCGCAGCACCGCCCGCGCCCGCGGCGGCGACGTCTCCTTCGTCGACCCGGGCGGCGGCGGGTCTGGCGCGGTCGCGGTCGCCCGCCTGCCCGGGGTCCTCGGCGCGGAGGCGCCACGATGACGGGGCGCGGAGGCGCCGCGGTGAGCGGGCGCGGAGGCGCCGCGGTGACGGGGCGCGGGGGTGGTGCGGTGATCGGTGTCCTCGTGGTCGACGACGACTTCCGTGTGGCGCAGGTCCATGCCGGGTTCGTGGCGGGCCTGGCGGGCTTCGCCGTCCGGGGGCTCGCGCACACGGCCGCGCAGGCGCGCGCGATGGCCGCCGAGCTGGAGCCCGACCTCGTGCTGCTGGACGTCTACCTGCCGGACGAGCCGGGCCTGTCGCTGCTGCCCGAGCTGGCCGCGGACGTGATCATGGCGACGGCGGCGGCGGACCCCGGCGTGGTCCGGGAGGCGCTCGCGGGCGGCGCGCTGCACTATCTGATCAAACCGTTCACCGCCGCGGCCCTCGGCGAGCGGCTCACGGCCTACGCCCGGTACCGGTCGGCGCTGGCCGGGGGGAGCGAGCTGTCCCAGGCCGCGCTCGACGGCGCGCTGCGCACCCTGTACGCGCCGCTGCACGCCGAGCCGGCCGCGCCCAAGGGCCAGTCGCCGGTGACCACGCGGCTGATCACCGAGGCGCTGCGGGCGGCGGACGAGCCGCGCTCGGCGGCGGAGGTCGCCGACCTGGTCGGGATCTCCCGCGCCACCGCGCAGCGCTACCTCGCCGGGCTCGCCCAGGCCGGCAGGGTCGTGGTGACGCTGCGCTACGGCGCGACGGGCCGCCCCGAGCACCAGTACGCGTGGTCGCCGCGGTAGAGCCCGGCGAGGACCTCCTCGATGCCCGCCTCGCGCAGCGAGATGTCGCGGACCTCGTAGCGCTGCGCGAGCGCCGCCACCAGCGCGGCGGCGTTCTCCTCGCGCGGCACCCGCAGCCACTGCCGCGTCCCCTCCACCCGGTCGGCCTCGATCCCGCCGAGGACGATCGGCGGCGCCGGTTCGGCCAGCTCGACCACCAGCGTGCGGTCGGCGTCCACGGTGCGGCGCAGCTCGTCCAGCCCGCCGTCGTAGGCGAGCCGGCCGCGGTCGATGATCATGACGCGGCGGCAGAGCCGCTCGATGTCGCCGAGGTCGTGCGTGGTCAGCAGGATCGTGGTGCCGCGCTCGCGGTTGGTGCGCTCCAGGAAGTCGCGGACGGTCGTCTTGCTCACCACGTCCAGCCCGATCGTCGGCTCGTCCAGCACCAGCAGCTCGGGGTCGTGCAGCAGGGCGGCGGCCAGGTCGCCGCGCATCCGCTGGCCGAGGCTGAGCTGCCGCACCGGCGTGTGCAGGAACGGCTCCAGCTCCAGCAGCGCGGTCAGCTCCGCCAGCCGCGCCCGGTGCGCCGCCGCGTCGACCCGGTACAGCCGCCGGACGAGGGCGAGGCTGTCGCGCAGCGGCAGGTCCCACCACAGCGTCGTGCGCTGCCCGAAGACCACGCCGATCCGGCGGGCGAGGGCCGTCCGGCGGCGCGACGGGTCCAGCCCGCACACCCGCAGGGCGCCGGACGAGGGGGTGAGGATCCCGGTCAGCATCTTGATGGTGGTCGACTTGCCCGCGCCGTTCGGCCCGAGGTAGCCGACGAACTCGCCGGGCCGGACGGCGAACGAGACGCCGTCCACCGCGCGCAGCGTCGTGCGGCCGCGCCGCAGCACGCCGGAGCGGGTCCGGACGGTGAAGGTCTTCACCACGTCCGCCGCCTCGATCATCGGCTCGGCCCCGGTCATCGCGCTCAGCTCCCCGTCGATCGGTAGTGCCTGATCCCCGCCCGCCAGGCCACCGCCGCCGCGGCGCACAGCGCGGCGCCGACGGCGGGGGAGGCGAAGCGGGCCGCCGCCGGCAGGCCCAGCGGGTCCGGCCGGTCCAGGACGTACAGCGCCGGCTGCCAGTTGACGAAGGCCAGCGGCACGACGAAGGTCACCCCGCGCACGAAGTCGCGGGCGAACATCGTCATCGGGTACTGCGTCAGGAACGCGCCGCCGTAGGTGAGCGACTTGGCGGCGCCGTGGCCGTCGACGACCACGAACTGCACGGCCGCCGTCAGCACCCACAGCCCCGCGAAGATCGCCGTCCCGGACGCCACCATCAGCGGGACCATCGCGACCCGCCCCGGCGTCCACGGCCCGTCCAGCCGGGGCAGCGCGAGCGCGAGGACGGTCACCGCCGGGACGAGCTTGCCGAGCCGGCGGGGCGAGAACTGCTCGGTCGCGATCTGGATCAGCGGGCTGACCGGCCGCACCAGCACCGCGTCCAGCGTGCCGAGCCGGACCCGCTCGCCGAGCTGCTCGGTCGTGCCGAGGCCGATGTCGCTGATCGCGAACGACAGGGCACTGGTCCCGTACAGGAACAGCACCTCGGGCGCGGTGAACCCGGCGATGCGGGGCGCGCGGGAGAACAGCACCACGATCGCCACCGCGTCCAGGCCGCTGACGACCGCGGTCGCCAGCGCCAGCAGCACCATCGACACCGGGAACTGGGCCGCCGCCCGCAGCCACGTCCACGCCAGCAGCGCGTACATCCGCACCGGCCCGGCTCCCCGGTCAGCCACCGTGCACCACCAGCCTGCGCCGCGCCGCGCGGGTCAGCAGCCACCCGGCGGCGAGCAGGGCGGCGGCCCACCCCGCCTGGAACGCCAGCGCGCCGAGCAGCCCGGCGCCGGTGCGGCGGCCGAGGAAGACGTCCGCCGGCACCTGGATCTGCGCCGACCAGGGCAGCGCGCGGGCGATGTCGCCGAGCCGCCCGGGGAAGACCACCAGCGGCAGGATCATCCCGGAGAAGAACAGCGACATCACCAGCGTGACCGCGTTCAGGCCGCGGTCGTCGTGCAGCCAGAACATCCCGAGCGCCACCAGGTAGCGGATCGAGAAGCTCACCAGGGCGCCCAGCGCGACCGCCGCCGCGAACGCGGCGAGCCCGATCGGACCGGGCCAGTGGAAGGGGAACATCAGCGCGCCCGCCGCCAGCGGCGGCCCGGCGCGCAGCAGCAGCGACCCGGCGGCGCGGCCGAGGTCCTCGGCGAGCCACCAGCCCTGGAGCCCGACCGGCCGGTGCAGGTCGATCGCGACGTCGCCGTTGCGGATCCGCTCGGTGAGGTCCATCCCGCCGAAGATCTGCACCGGCCCGATCAGCGCCTGGGTGATGAAGCAGAACGTGACGGCGTCGGCCGCGTCGTAGCCGCCGAGCGCGGGACGGGCGTGCCAGAGCGCCAGCAGGACGTAGGCGCGGATGAAGCCGAACGCGGTGTTGGTCAGCGACTCGGCCAGGGACCCGAGCGGGTAGGCGGCGTGGCGGCGGAACCCGTACCACCACACCCACGGAAGGACGCCCACTCGCCGGGAGCCTAGACAGGTTCCGCCCCGGCGACCACGTAATTTCGCACAGTGCCCGCCGGCCGTCCACCCGAACGACGTTCACTTGCGGCGAGTCGTCGTTATGAGCACCGCCATAACGACGACTCGCCGCAAGTCGATGATGTCGTGCCGGGTCAGCCCTGCGGGAGGTCGGGCTTGATCGGGGAGTACAGCCAGTCCTTGAAGAACTGGGTCAGGTCTTGGCCGGAGACCTTCTGGGCCAGGGCGGTGAACTGCTCGGTGTTGCCGTTGCCGTACTTGTGCTGGGCGTACCAGGTGCTCAGCAGCGTGAAGAACCTGTCGTCACCGATCTTCTCGCGCAGGAACTCCAGCGCCATCCCGCCGCCGCTGTAGACCCGCTGGTTGAACATCGTGTCGCGCTGCGGGTCGGCGGTCACCACCGACCAGAACGGGCGGCCCGCCGGGTCCGGGAACGGCCGCGAGTTGTAGGTGGTGCGGGCCTGGTCGTGGACGGTGGCGCCGCCGTGCTTCTCGCTCCAGTACCACTGCGCGAAGGTCGCGAAGCTCTCGTTCAGCCAGACGTCCTTCCAGCGCTGGGGCGAGACCGCGTCGCCGAACCACTGGTGCGCCAGCTCGTGCGCGATCGTGGAGGTGTTGCGGACGGCGGAGTACACCGGCTTGCTCTGCGTCTCCAGGGAGAAGCCGAGCGGCTCGCCGTTGTAGCGGGCGTCGTCGCCGATCGCGCCGGTCGTCTCGAAGGCGTACTTGCCGAACAGCTTCGACCACAGGTCGGTGGCCTCGCTGGTGGTGTCGAAGAAGAAGTTCACCGCGTCCGGCTGGTCGGCCAGCAGGACCGGGTCGACGGCGGTGTAGTTGTTGATGCCGCCGGGCGACTTGCCCTGCTTGACGTCCCACTTGCCGATGTCGATGGTGGCGAGGTAGCTGGCCATCGGGTAGCGCTCGCGCCACTTGAAGGTGCTGGCCGCGGTGGCGGCGGCGCGGCGGCTGAACGTCGCGCTCTCGTCGCGCCGACCGTCGGGCAGGCCGTTGGCGACCACGGTCAGGCCCTTCGGCACCGTGATCGTGAAGTCGTAGGTGGCCTTGTCGCTCGGGTGGTCGTTCACCGGGAACCAGGTGGACGCGCCGTTGGGCTCGTCGCCGACGAACGCGCCGTCCGGGGTGTGCAGGAAGCCGTAGGGGGAGCCGAAGACGATCGGGGAGCCCACGATCGTCTGCGGGACGCCGCCGTAGGTGATGACGGTGGTGAACGTCGCGCCCTTGCGCAGGCCCTTGCGCGGCGTGATGACCAGCTCCTGGCCGCGCCGCTTGTAGTCGGCCTTGTGCTTGTCGACCTTGACGCGCCGGACGTCCATGCCGGACAGGTCCAGGTCGAAGCTCGACAGGTCCTGCGTGGCCCGCGCGGTCATGGTGACGACGCCGTCGAGCTGGTCGTACTGCGGGTCGTAGGTCAGGTCGAGCGAGTAGTTCCGGGCGTCGTAGCCGCCGTTGCCCTCGAGCGGGAAGTAGGCGTCTCCGACGCCCTCCGATCCGGGGGTGTAGCGGTCGTGGCGCGCGGCGGCGGACGCGGAGGGGGCGAGCGCGACGACGCAGAGGGCGGCGACGGCGATCGGGAGCGTGCGTCCGGGGGTCGCCCGGAACGGATGGAAGCGGGGGTGGCGCTGCGCCATCGGATGGATCCTCTCCCTTGAGTGATCACAAGCGTGCTTACGATGCCCCCAATATCGGTAGATGTCGAGACTTGTCCGCAGAATTGACCGATCTTGGTCCGGACGCCAGAAGACCCCCGCGGGTGTAGGGACGCGGGGGCCTTCTGCTCGGGGGGATCAGGCCTGACGGCCGGACCGGCTCACGGAGCGGCTCAGTGGAACTGGCCCTCCTCGGTGGAGCCCTTCAGCGCGGTGGTGGAGGAGTCCGGGCTGATCGCGGTGCTCACCATGTCGAAGTAGCCGGTGCCGGCCTCGCGCTGGTGCTTGACCGCGGTGAAGCCCTTCTCGGCCGCCGCGAACTCGCGCTCCTGCAGCTCGACGTAGGCCGTCATGCCCTCGCGGGCGTAGCCGTGCGCCAGGTCGAACATGCCGTAGTTGAGCGCGTGGAAGCCGGCCAGCGTGATGAACTGGAACTTGAAGCCCATGTGGCCGAGCTCGCGCTGGAACTTGGCGATGGTCGCGTCGTCCAGGTGCGCCTTCCAGTTGAAGGACGGCGAGCAGTTGTAGGCCAGCATCTGGTCCGGGTACTCGGCCTTGACCGCCTCGGCGAACTTGCGCGCCTGCTCCAGGTCCGGGGTGCCGGTCTCCATCCAGATGAGGTCGGCGTGCGGCGCGTAGGCCTTGGCGCGGGCGATGCACGGCTCGATGCCGTTGCGGACGCGGTAGAAGCCCTCGGCGGTGCGCTCGCCGGTGGTGAACTCGCGGTCGCGCTCGTCCACGTCCGTCGTGATCAGGGTCGCGGCCTCGGCGTCGGTCCGCGCGATGATCAGGGACGGCACGTTGGAGATGTCCGCCGCGAGGCGGGCGGTGTTCAGGGTCTTGATGTGCTGCGAGGTCGGGATGAGGACCTTGCCGCCGAGGTGGCCGCACTTCTTCTCGGAGGCCAGCTGGTCCTCCCAGTGCACGCCCGCGGCGCCGGCGGCGATCATGCCCTTCATCAGCTCGAAGGCGTTCAGCACGCCGCCGAAGCCGGCCTCGGCGTCGGCCACGATCGGGGCGAGGAAGTGCGTGTCGCCCTCGCCCTCGGCCCACTGGACCTGGTCGGCGCGCAGCAGCGCGTTGTTGATCCGGCGCACGACGGCCGGGACCGAGTTCGCCGGGTAGATGCTCTGGTCGGGGTAGGTCTGGCCCGCCAGGTTGGCGTCGGCCGCGACCTGCCAGCCGGACAGGTAGATGGCCTTGAGCCCGGCCTTCACCTGCTGGACGGCCTGGAGTCCGGTGAGCGCGCCGAGGGAGTGGACGTAGTCCTCCTCGTGCAGGAGCTTCCAGAGCCGCTCGGCGCCGAGGCGCGCGAGGGTGTGCTCCTCCTGGACCGAGCCGCGGATCCGGACGACGTCCTCGGCGGAGTAGGTCCGCTCGACGCCCTTCCAGCGCTCGTCGGTCTCCCACTGCCGCTGCAGCTCCTCGGCTGCGCCCTTGAGGCGACTTTCGCTCATCGTCTTGCCCTTCTGTGTCGTCCCCTGGGTGCTTGGTCATGACTATGCCCCGGCCGCAACCCCTTAATGAACTCGCGAGTAACAGAAGAATCGCGAAATTTCCGCTATGATGAAGCCGTGACGACCTTGCGGCCAGAAGAACCCCTCAACTTGACGAGTGACGTCGACCTCGTCACCTTCGGGCAGCGCCTCCGGCACCTGCGGCGCGGCCGCGGCATGACGCTGTCGGACCTCGGCGAGCGCGTCGGCCGCGCCCCGTCCCAGCTGTCCCTGCTGGAGAACGGCCGGCGCGAGCCCAAGCTGTCGCTGCTGCAGTCCCTCGCCGCCGCGCTGGAGTGCCCGGTGGAGGAGCTGCTGCGCCGCCAGCCGCCCAGCCGCCGCGCGCAGCTGGAGATCCAGCTCGAGGAGGCGCAGCGCGACCCGCTGTACCGCACGCTCGGGCTGTCGCACCTCAAGGTCGGCAAGCGGATGCCGAACGAGGTGATCGAGCACATCCTCGCGCTGTACGGGGAGCTGAAGCGCAGCCGGACCAAGCCGACCGCGAGCCCGGAGGAGGCGCGCAAGGCCAACGCCGAGCTGCGCCGCCAGATGCACGAGCGCGGCAACTACTTCGGCGAGATCGAGAAGGTCGCCGCGCTGACCCTCGACGCGGTCGGCTACCGGGGCGGCGCGGTCTCCCAGGGCATGCTGATGACCCTGGTCGGGCACTTCGGCTTCAGCCTGCAGTACGTCCAGGATCTGCCGCGCTCCGTCCGGTCCGTCACCGACCTGCGCAACCGGCGGATCTACCTGGAGCGCGAGCAGCTCGGCATGCACACGCCCCGCACGATCCTGCTGCAGACGCTCGGGCACATCGCGCTGGACCACGACCAGCCCCGCGACTTCGCCGACTTCCTGCGCCAGCGCGTCGAGGCCAACTACTTCGGCGCCGCGATCCTGATGCCCGAGCGCAGCGTCGTGCCGTTCCTCCAGGAGGCAAAGGACGCCCGGGAGCTGTCGGTGGAGGACCTCGCCGACGTGTTCTCCGTCTCCTACGAGATGGCCGCGCACCGCTTCACCAACATCGCGACCCACCACCTCGGGCTGCAGCTGCACTTCACCAAGAACGACGAGAACGGCACGATCTACAAGGCCTACGCCAACGACGGCCTGGCGTTCCCGCAGGACGAGGACGGCGCGATCGAGGGCCAGCGGATGTGCCGCGAGTGGGCCGGCCGGCACGTGTTCGGCGCCGCGGACCGCTTCTCCGTCTACTACCAGTACACCGACACCCCGAAGGGCACCTACTGGTGCCTGTCGCACATCGACCCCAGCCACGAGCGCGACTTCGCGATCACGCTCGGCGTCCGGTTCGAGGACTCGCGCTGGTTCCGCGGCCGGGAGACCACCCGCCGGGTCAAGTCGGCCTGCCCGGACGGCGACTGCTGCCAGCGCCCGCCCAAGGAGCTGTCCGAGCGCTGGGAGGGGATGGCCTGGCCGTCGGCCCGCGCGCACTCGCACGTGCTGTCGGTGCTGCCGCCCGGGGCGTTCCCCGGGGTGGACGACGCGGACGTCTACGAGTTCCTGGACAAGCACGCCGCCGAGTGACGGGCGTGTTGCGTCCGTGTCAACTCTCCGGGTCGGCTGCCCGCTCGCCGCGCGGACGGTGAATGATCTGGACGTGTCCGGTGTTTCCTCATGGTGAGGGCCGGTCGCGGGACCGTCCGCACGGGAGGGAGAGCGCGTGCTGCCAGAGGTCGCTTCGTGGTTGCGGCGCCGCACGAGCACGGCCGGGGACTGGCCGGCGCACGTCCTGCTGGACGCCAAGGGCGGCGCCGGGATCAGCGTCGTGCTGCCCGCGCGTGACGAGGAGGCGACCGTCGGCGCGATCGTCGCCGCCGTCCGCACCGAGCTGATGGAGCGGGTCCCGCTGGTCGACGAGATCGTCGTGGTGGACTCCCGGTCCACCGACCGGACCGCCGCGGTGGCCGCCGCGGCCGGCGCCGAGGTCGTCGCGCAGGACGACGTGCTGCCCGGGCACGGCCGCATGTCCGGCAAGGGCGAGGCGCTGTGGAAGTCGCTCGCCGCCACGTCCGGCGACCTGATCGTGTTCGTGGACGCCGACCTGCGCGGGTTCACCTCGTCCTACGTGACGGGGCTGCTCGGGCCGCTGCTGACCGACCCGTCCGTCGGCTACGTGAAGGGCTGCTACGACCGTCCGCTGATCGAGGGGGAGCGGCGGGTCGAGGGCGGCGGCGGCCGGGTCACCGAGCTGGTCGCCCGTCCGCTGATCAACCTGCACTGGCCGCTGCTCGCCGGCGTCATGCAGCCGCTCGGCGGCGAGTACGCGGGGCGCCGCGCGCTGCTGGAGCGGCTGCCGTTCGTCACCGGCTACGGCGTGGAGCTCGGCCTGCTGCTGGACGTCTACCAGGACGCCGGGCTCGACGCGATCGCGCAGGTCGACCTCGGCCGCCGGGTGCACGCGCACCAGTCCACCGAGGCGCTCGGCGCCATGTCCGGCCAGATCATGCTGACCGCCTGGTCGCGGCTGGAGCGGCACGGCCGGATGATCCCGCTCGGCGCGCCCGCCACCGCGCTCACCCAGTTCCGCCGCTCCGCCGCCGGGCACGACGCGCGGACCAGCGACGTCGGGGTGGGCGAGCGGCCGCCGATGATCGAGGTGCCCGGGTACGCCGACGCGCGCTCCTTCTCCTCCGGCCGCGGCTGAACCGGGCCGCGCACCCGTTTCGGCTGTGACTCCGGCCACGGTGTTACCCGCGGTAGCACTTCGTCCTGCTACCGTTGGTAACACGCGGATATTGGAGAAAGGGTCAATTACATGACGAGCGCGGAGTCCACGCCGTTCTCGCTGGAGCTCAGCGAGGACGTGCGCGAGGTCAGGGACTGGGTGCACGAGTTCGCCAAGGACGTCATCCGCCCCGCCGCCGAGGAGTGGGACGAGCGGGAGGAGACGCCCTGGCCGCTGATCCAGGAGGCGTCCAAGGTCGGGATCTACTCCCTGGACTTCTTCGCCACCCAGTGGCTGGAGCCCACCGGGCTCGGCATCCCGGTCGCCTTCGAGGAGCTGTTCTGGGGCGACGCGGGCATCGCGCTGTCCATCGTCGGCACCGGCCTCGCCGCCGCCTCCGTGGCCGCCGTCGGCACCCCCGAGCAGGTGACCGAGTGGGTGCCGCAGATGTTCGGCACCACCGACGACGTCAAGCTCGGCGCGTTCTGCGCCTCCGAGCCCGACGCGGGCAGCGACGTGGGCTCCATCCGGGCCCGCGCCGTCTTCGACGAGGCCAAGGACGAGTGGGTGCTGAACGGCACCAAGACCTGGGCGACCAACGGCGGCATCGCCGACGTCCACGTCGTGGTCGCCTCGGTCCACCCCGACCTGGGCAGCCGCGGGCAGGCCAGCTTCATCGTCCCGCCGAACACCCCGGGGCTCAAGCAGGGCCAGAAGTTCAAGAAGCACGGCATCCGCGCCTCGCACACCGCCGAGGTCGTCCTGGACGACGTGCGCGTTCCGAGCCACCTGATCGTCGGCGGCAAGGAGAAGTTCGACGAGCGCATCGCGCGGTCCCGCGAGGGCAAGCGCTCCAAGGGCCAGGCCGCGATGAAGACGTTCGAGACCACCCGCCCGTCCGTCGGCGCGATGGCCCTCGGCGTCGGCCGCGCCGCCTACGACTACGCCCTGCAGTACGCGCAGGAGCGCGAGCAGTTCGGCAAGAAGATCGGCGACTTCCAGGCCATCGCCTTCAAGCTGGCCGACATGAAGACCCGGCTGGACGCCGCCCGCCTGATGGTGTGGCGGGCCGCGTGGATGGCGCGCAACGGCAAGGACTTCGACAACGCCGAGGGCTCGATGGCCAAGCTCATGGCCAGCGAGATGTCGGTGTACGTCACCGAGGAGGCGATCCAGATCCTCGGCGGCAACGGCTACACCCGCGAGTACCCGGTCGAGCGGATGCACCGCGACTCCAAGATCTTCACGATCTTCGAGGGCACCAGTGAGATCCAGCGCCTGGTCATCGGCCGCACCGTCACCGGCCTGCCGGTCCGCTGACGGGCCCGCGCGCCGGAGGGGACCGGCACGGGCGGGCCGGGACCGCGCTCCCGCCCGCCCCCGCCCCCGCCCTCCGCGGACCCCGCGCAGGCCGGCGGGTGTTGTCACCGGGTAACACCCGCGGATACCGTTCGGTGCATGCCCGCACGCCCGCCGTTCACCCGGACCCCCGCGCGTCCCGCCCGCACCGCCCGGCTACGGTGATCGCACCATGACGGGCGAGGCGGGCGGGCGGGCACCGGGATCCAGGCGCGATCCCGGCCGCCGGCGTGCCCTGCTGGAGGCGGCCGACCGGGTCATCCAGCGCGAGGGCCCCGAGGCGTCGATGGCCGCGATCGCCGCCGAGGCGGGCATCAGCAAGCCCATCCTCTACCGCCACTTCGGCGACAAGAGCGGGCTGTACCAGGCGCTCGCCGAGCGGCACACGCGCAAGCTGATCGAGGGCATCCGGGAGGAGTTCTCCCGGGACGACACGATCCGCGCGCGCACCAGGTCCACCATCGACACCTATCTGGCGACGATCTCCAAGAACCTCAACCTCTACCGCTTCCTGATGCACCGGGCGAGCGCGGAGGACACCGCCACGCACAGCGCGATGAGCACCATGATCCGCGACGTGAGCCGGGAGCTGGCCGAGGTGATGATCGCCGAGGGGGAGATGGCGGACCGCACCCGCGCCTACGTGTGGGGCCACGCGATCGTCGGCATGGTGCAGACGGCCGGCGACTGGTGGCTCGACCAGGCCGACGAGGTGCCCCGGGAGGCCGTGGTCGACGGCCTCGCCGACCTCGTCCTCGGCGGGCTGCCGGCGGCCGCGTCCGGCGCCCGCGTCCCGCAGTTGTCCCCCGACCCGCGATCCCCGAGGTGACCGTGCAGACCGACGTGCCCGTGCAGACCGACGTGCCCGTGCAGACCGACGCCCGCGCGCAGGACGACGCGCCCGCGCAGACCGACGCGCCCGTGCGCGGCGGCGGGCGGCCCGAGCCCGCGGTGCTGACCGAGCGCCGCCCGTGGGGCGGCTTCGAGCAGTTCACGCTGAACGAGCCGTCCACCGTCAAGATCATCCACGTGGAGCCCGGGCAGCGGCTGAGCCTGCAGCGGCACCGGGACCGCGACGAGCTGTGGGTCGCCCTCGACCCCGGCGCGGTGTTCGAGGTCGCCGGCCGCCGGACGCTGCCCGAGGTGGGCGAGCGGGTGCTGATCCGGGCCGGGGAGACCCACCGGCTGGGCTCGGACGGCCCCGCGGTGCGGGTCATGGAGATCGCGTTCGGGCACTTCGACGAGGACGACATCGAGCGGCTCGAGGACGCCTACGGCCGCGCCTGACCCCGGCGCCCGGGCGCGCCCGGGCGTGCGGGTCAGCCGCGCGTCCGGCGGAAGCGGGACCGCACGAGCGCCGCGGCGCCGGTGCCCGCGGCGCCCGCCACCAGCACCAGCGCCACCGAGGTCCACGGCACGTCGAGCTGGTCCCCGCCGCCCATGGCCCAGCCGTGCGGGCGGGGACGGTGCGGCCGCCGCACCTCCAGCGACGCGCGCCCGGCCCGTCCGGACGGGACGCACCTGACCGTCACGGGCCGGCGCCCGGTCTCCCCGGTCACCCGCGCCTCGACGCGGAACCGGCCGGCCCGCACCGCGCCCTCGCCGGTCGCGGCGCCGGTCACGCGGACGCCCCGGTCGCCTGCCGGGCACGCGCCGGACACCGCCACGGTCTCGCCGGGCCGGGCGCGGGCCGGCGTGACGACCGGCCCGGCCGCGAGGGCCGCGGGCCCGGCACCGCAGGCGATCGCGCCGCACACGACGGCGCCGGGCACCAGCCCGGCGCGCACGATGGCTCTCACAGGCGGATGATGCCCGGCGGGCCGCCCGCCCAAGGCGCGGCACTCGCCGTCTTTGCCGACTCTTGGCGTCCGCCGGCCCGGATGCCCGGCCGCCTCCTGCGCCGGACGGCCGGGCACCCGGTGCAACGCGGCTACTGCAGGAGCGTCCAGTGGCCGGGGGAGAGGTCGGGCTCCGCCCCGCTCCCGGAACGGACCGCCCGGTAGATCTCGCCCTGGTAATTGACCAGGTCGCCGGGCCGGTAGGACGTGCCGGCCTGCCAGTGGGGCAGGCCGACGGGCGACAGGCGGCTGGTGCGGCCGTCCGCGCTGCGGGTGCGGGTCAGCGCGGTCGCGCCGACCTTCACGGGCCCCCGGTAGGGCAGCCAGCGCGCGCCGTCCGTGGAGTACTCGACGGCCAGGCCCGGGTCGCGGACGTTCGCGGTGAGCGTGCCACCGGAGATCCGCGCGCCCGGCAGCGGGACGCGGTAGTTCACGCCGGTGTCGCGCAGCCCGACCGGCTTGTAGAACGACAGCAGCGGCAACGTCTTCTGGCCCAGCGTGTTGGTGAAGACGTTCCACGCGGCGCCCATCTCGTCCGGCGCCGGCGTGTCGCGGTTCCAGGCGCGCTCGGCGACGCCGAGCAGCTTGGGGAATGCCTGGTACTCGCGGATCTGCGGCGTCATGCCGTTCTCACCCCACAGCTGGGCCTCCATCCCGAGGATGTTCTTCCTGCCCTCAGGAGTGAGCCTCGGCCAGGACGGGCTGGGCGTGATGGGGTTGCCCCAGCGGTCCTGCGTGGCGTTGGCGTACACGTCGAACGGCTGGTAGGTGAACGTGCTCTTCTCGTCGGCGTAGTTCGCCCAGTAGTAGCCGGGCTCGTCGGGATCCTTGTTGTAGGCGAGGTCCATGTAGAGGTTCGTGGCGTGCGCGAGGACGACCGGGGTGCCCTCGTTGGCGAACCGGTACGCCCAGTCCTCGCGTCCCCAGCCCCAGACGTTCTGCCACGGCAGCGGCGTGAACCCCTTGAGCCGGAACGAGGTGGTCGGGTCGGTGACGTCCTCCCACCCGGCGGTCCGCGGTGTGAACCTGTGCGCGATGTCGTTCCAGCGGGTGAAGAACAGCTCCTTCAGCTGCTCGCCGGACTTGCCGGCGGTGTCCGCGCCGTTCCTGCAGGCGGGCGACCGGGACCACCAGCCGTCCGGCGGGCCGGGCGGTTCGTCGCCGCCGAGGTTGATCTCGCCGAGCGGCACGTGCGCGCCCTTGTACATCTTCGCGACCTCGCCGGCGACCTTCTCCAGGAAGGTGTAGGTGCTCGCCAGGCACGGATTCGCGAGGTTGTCGGTGTAGTACTGCGTACTGACGTGGTGGCTGGTGTCGGCGGGGTCGAGCAGCCGGTACGTCCCGTCGCGGGTGTTCTGGTAGCGGCGTTCCATCGACTGGACGGCCGCGCGGGCGTGCGCCGGGAAGTTCAGTTCCGGGATCACCTCGATGTGCCGGGTGTCGGCGTACCGGAGGATCTCCTGGAAATCGCCGACGGTGTAGTAGCCGGTGCCGTCGCCGACGAAGTTCTGCACGTCCTGCTCGAAGCCCTGGTAGGCGGGCCTGCGGCCGAGGTTCGCCTCCGTCTGGCTTCGCGGCTTCCCGCTGATGCCGTCGCCGTCGCCGAGGTCGTTCGCCGACCCCATGCCCTGGTGCAGCGCGCCCGTCTCCTTCAGGTCGAACGCCCGCTTGGAGCCGAAGTCCGTCAGCTCGGGCAGCCCGGGGATCTGCAGCCGCCAGCCCTCGTCGTTGGTCAGGCTGAGGTGCAGCTTGTCGAGCTTCAGGAAGCTCATCAGGTCGAGGAACTTCTCGACGGTCTCCTTGCTCGCGAAGTGCCGGGAGACATCGATCTCCATGCCGCGGTAGCCGAACAGCGGGGCGTCGATGATCGTCGCGCGCGGCACCTCGGCGGTGCGCGGGCGATGCCCCGACGCGGCGGCCTTGTAAGTGTCCGCGGGGATCATCTGCCGCAGCGTCTGGACGCCGTGCAGCACGCCCGCCGCGTCGGCGCCGGTGATCCGCACGCCTGCGGCCGTCGCGTCCAGCGTGTAGCCCTCGGCGTCGGGCTTGCCGTCATGGTCGGCGTCGAGCCTCGGGTCCACGGCGAGCGTGATCGGCGCGCCCTGCCCGCCCGTGACGTCGCGCAGTGCGGACCGCAGGTAGCCCGCCTCGCGGCTCAGCGTGCGCGGGGCCGAGATCCGGGATCCGCCGCCGACCGCCGCCGTCCCGCCGGACGCCGTGGCCGACAGCGGCTGCGGCACGATGCTCTGCCGCAGCGTGAGGTCCTGCTTCGGCGAGGTGTTCTCGGCGTACCGCGTCGCCGCCGTCTGGACGGGGCGCTTGTCGCCGGAGAACGCCGTGGTCTGCTTGGGGTCGGTCGGGTCCAGCACCGTCTTCGCCGGCATCCATGCGGGTCTGCTGCCGCCGTACGCGAGCGTCCAGCCGGCCGGGCCGTCGGTCTTCTGCACGGCCCACAGCTCGAAGTCGATGTCGATGGCACGGTGCTCGCCCGGCCCGACGGGCTTGAACCCGGCCGCCGGCTTCAGCGTGTAGAAGTCGCCGCTCTGCGCCGCGTCCGCCCGGGCCACGGTCAGCCCCTGGTCGGCGAGCTGCTTGCGGCCGGTCTCGCCCGTCGCGCCCGCAAGGACCGCTGCGGGCTGCCGGACCGCGTTGAAGTACATCGCCCAGCCCGCGGCGGGGAGCGCACATCGGCGGTCCTCGTCGAGGGTCAGCCGCGCGCGGTAGTAGACCGCGTCGGCGACGGTGTGGTCGACCGGCTGGTAGGTCATCAGAAGGTCGCGGGCATCGGGAACTGATCTTCATGCTGCGAGTACCGCTCTCCTGGTTTCGGGGGAGGAACCGGAGGGACCGGGCGGGCCGGTGAACGGGCGCACGCGAGCGGGGCGGGCGCGCGGAACGCGGCGGTGCGGCGGACGCGGTGGACGGCGGGCCGTCCCGGGGCCGGATCGGCGTTGATCGCAGCGGCATGGACAGGAAAGTAACCTGTTCGATTCCCGGGGTCCCGGCGCCTGATCCGGCCATCGGCGAACGCGCAGGCAGCGTCCGCCGACCGGACCCGGACGCCGCCCCCGCCTTGACGCGGGGCGCGCACACGGAACCGGCCCGCGACGCGTGATGCGTCGCGGGCCGGAGGGATCCGGAACGGGCCGGGATCAGGTGCTGCTGGACAGCTCCAGGTCCGTGACCTTCGGGTCGCCCTGGTCGGCCAGGTAGTCGGCCTCGCGGGTGGCGTCCGCGCCGTCCTCGACCTTGGCCGCCCGGAAGACCAGGGTCGCCACCACCGCGACGATCACGTTGACGGCCAGCGCGAGCATGCCGACGTAGACCGTCTTGTCGGTGTCCAGGCCGAGGTCGCTCAGCTGGAACGCCGAGCCGCCGAAGTGCGCCTTGTGCTTGGCCGGGTTCGGGATGTCGTACAGCATCCACAGCCCGGTGATCAGCCCCGCCGCCCAGCCGGCGATGAGCGCGCCGCGGTGGAACCAGCGGGTGACCAGGCCGAGCCCCACCGACGGCAGCGTCTGCAGGATGATGACGCCGCCGATCAGCTGCAGGTCGATGGAGAACTGCGGGTCCAGCACCAGGATGCACAGCACCGCGCCGACCTTGACCACCAGCGACACCAGCTTGCTGACCAGCGCCTCCTGCTTCTCGGTCGCGTCCTTCTTCAGGTACTCCTTGTAGATGTTGCGGGTGAACAGGTTCGCCGCCGCGATCGACATGATCGCCGCCGGGACGAGCGCGCCGATGCCGACGGCGGCGTAGGCCACGCCCGCGAACCAGTCGGGGAACATGTGGTCGAACAGCAGCGGCACCACGGTGTTGGTGTCGGGGCTGCCGTCGGTGACGACCGGCTTGACGCCCGCGGCGATCGCCATGAAGCCGAGCAGGGCGATCAGCCCGAGCACGAAGCTGTAGGCCGGCAGCGCCGCCATGTTCCGCTTGATCACGTTGCGGTTCTTGCTGGCCAGCACGCCGGTGACGCTGTGCGGGTAGAGGAACAGCGCCAGCGCCGAGCCGAGCGCGAGCATCGCGTAGTTCAGCTGGTTGGTGCCGTTCAGCAGCACGCCGTCGGTCGGCGCGGGGGACTTGGCGAACTTGGCCTGCGCCGCGTCGAAGACGTCACCCCAGCCGCCGAGCTTGGAGGGGATGTACAGCACCGCCACGATGATCACCAGGTAGATCAGCACGTCCTTGACGAAGGCGATCAGCGCCGGCGCGCGCAGCCCGGACTGGTAGGTGTAGGCCGCCAGCACGATGAACGCGATGATCAGCGGCCAGTGCCCGTTCACGCCCATCGTCTTCAGCACGGCCTGGATGCCGACCAGCTGCAGCGCGATGTAGGGCATCGTGGCGACGATGCCGGTGATCGCGATGGCGAGCGCCAGCGTCGGCGAGCCGAACCGGGCCCGGACGAAGTCCGCCGGGGTGACGAAGCCGTGCACGTGCGACACCGACCAGAGCCGGATCAGCACGAGGAACACCAGCGGGTAGACGACGATCGTGTAGGGGACGGCGTAGAACCCGGCCGCGCCCGCGCCGAACACCAGCGCGGGGACGGCGACGAAGGTGTAGGCGGTGTAGAGGTCGCCGCCGATCAGGAACCAGGTGATCCAGCTGCCGAAGCTGCGGCCGCCGAGGCCCCACTCGTCCAGCGAGTGCATGCTGTCCGGCCGCCGCCACCGGGCGGCGACGAATCCCAGCCCGCTGACCAGGAGGAACAGCACCACGAAGACGACCATTTCGGTCGTGTGCCCGTGCGCCATGGGTCAGTCCTTCTTCCGGGTCATCAGGTACACGATGACGGTGCAGGCGACGCCGAGCGGGATGAAGGCGAACTGGATCCAGTAGAAGGCCGGGAACCCGGCGAGCCGCGGGCCGTCGTCGTTGAACAGGAACGTCAGCAGCGGGACGACGACGGGAACCACCAGCAGCCAGTTCCACGGGCTGCGGTCGGAGCGCGCGGCCGGCTCCGGCGGGTCTTGCGAGGCCAAGGGGATCCTCCTCGTGCGTGCGGCGCGCGGCCCGCCCGGATCGCGAGACGGGCCGTGCCAGGGGGTGAAACCGGGACAGGCTATCCAGGCGCGGTAACAGCCCGATATCAGCTGCGGCACGACTGGGCTGGACCGTTCCACGACCCGAACCCCCAGCTCAGCCCCCCAACTCGCCAAGGCCGCGCGCCTGGCTGAATCCCCACCCCGGAGCCCGAACCTCAGCCGCCGCCACGGGCAGGAACGCGGAGCGAGCGCAGCGAGCGGAGCGGGCCTGCCCGCCGGGGCGGAGCGCG